>JACAAY010000102.1 GCA_013377095.1 Desulfuromonadales bacterium | reverse complement strand
CGCAATAAACTACCATAAATTGGCCTTTTTCTCTAGTTGTTTTTCAAAGGCCTGTGATCTTACCCCGATGTTGATGAAGGCTTCTCTTTCACATATTCCCGCCGGAGTCGCTCCAACCCCTTCTTGTAGCTCTCCGCATCACCATATTCAAAAAAACGAGGATAGTGTTCATGGGCAGCCTTGATGCGACGGGCATGCTTGATTGGGCACCAGTACTGCTCTGTACGTGCGGCTATCTCCCTGCCATATGCCATCAGTCCATTGCCGTAGGAACAATAAAAACAGTTGAATTTCTCAATTATATTCAGATAGGGAAGATCCTCTCGGTCAAAGAGCAGGTACTCTGTACGCAGCACCTTGGGAATATGGTAAATCGGAAAACAGACCGTCTGGTAGAGCCAAAGGAACAGATCCAGCAATAGAAACGGCACAAAGCCGGCATAGATAATCGGTGCTGACAGGACATTGAGCAGTCTGGCACCGACCAGATAGCGGAGCCATCCGATTTTCAGGCGCCTCTGCTGCCGGGCCACCTCTTCGGCGAAGCGAACCCGTTTCTCCTCGATGATGAATTCGAATTCATCCCGTTTCTTTTTGAACTCAATTTCAAGCTCTTCCTGTAGCCCCTTGATTCTGAGTATGAGTTCATCAATTTGGGACATACTGCTCCTTGGTTACCAACTGTGTGATGTTTCTTAACCAGCATCAGGAGACTGCGCTGCGCGTATCTATCACCCTGAAGAAGGGAAAATTACCATTACTTATAACCTTACCCCCAATTCCGAGGTAATGGTATCGTTAAAATTCTATATTATGTGCCCCCCCTTCTCGCTATGGACGACCAAAAAGATGTTGATGCAAGCCTCTAAATCCATGGCATACTGTAAATTCAGGCAACACCAATTCAAAGACCTCTTCTCAGATTTTACGCGCAGAGGATACTCGTGGGCAAGAAAACGTTCCAGCCAATTGACAATCATGACCTGCGCCGTTGGGCTGAGGAATCACTCGAAGCGAAAGTGGATTCGGCGCATCCTGGCGGGCCAGTGGAGGAGCAATTGCGTCTCCTTCACGAACTTCAGGTGCATAAAATAGAACTTGAAATGCAGAACGCCGAACTCCACCTGGCCATTGACGAATGGAATAAGACGGAGCGTCTGTTGGGAAAGTTTACGGACCTCTATGACTTCGCCCCCGTTGGGTATCTTGTTCTCACACGTAAAGGCGAAATCATTTCACTAAACTTCACGTGCGCCAACTTCATCGGTATCGAGCGTTCAGAATTGGTGCACCGGCAATTTCACACGTTGTTTTCTGAAAACGATTTCCCGTTAATCAACACATTCCTCGATTCAGTATTTGAAAGCCCTGACAAAAAATCATGCGAGGCATCTTTGCTGAAAAAGGGAGATCTGCCACTTTTCGTTCGCATGGAGGCCACTACCACTGAAACGGGGAATGAATGCCGTTTGGTGCTCATTGACATCACCAAGCGCAAACAGGCTGAAGAGCTGCTGAAGAATAGTGAAGATCAGTATCGCACGATACTCCACACACTTTTAGATGGATTCTGGGTTGTTGATATGCAGGGGCGTTTCATTGATGTCAACGAATCCTATTGCAATCTTATTGGTTACAACCGCAATGAATTACGGGGAATGTCCATTCAGAACGTAGAGGCAATTGAGGACAAGAATGAGATAGAAAATCACATTCAACAAATCATTTCACAGGGCTCTCACCGTTTTGAAAGTCAGCACCGCTGCAAAAATGGTCATATAGTCGACCTGGAAATATGCGTAAGCAAAATTCCAAACACAGACAGACTCTGCGCGTCCCTACGCGACATTACCAATCGCAATCGTACTGAACAGGCCTTAAAGTCGGTATCAAACTACACTCGCTCACTCATCGAGGCTAGCCTTGATCCGCTCGTGGCGATTAGTACCGACGGTAGAATCACCGATGTGAATGAGGCTTCAGTAGAAGTCACGGGGGTACCAAAAGAACAACTGATCGGATCCGATTATTCGCTTTATTTTACAGAGCCGGAAAACGTCAAAAAGGGCATCCGACAGGCTCTATCTGAAGGTGCGCTCCGTGACTACCCGCTCACCATCAGGCATGTTTCCGGTCGTTTAACCGATGTTCTGTGCAACGCCAGCTATTATAAAGATGAACGAGGGAACACGCAGGGGTTATTTGCAGCTGCCAGGGACGTGACCGAATTCAAGAAGGCCCAGGAATTGCTCAAAAAAGCTCACGAAGAACTGGAATCACGGGTGGCGGAACGCACCGCCTCCCTGGCCCTGGCAAACGAACAGATGAAAAAGACATCTTTTGCGCTGGTCAGGGCGGAAGAGCACGAACGGGAACGGATTGCCCGTGAACTGCACGATCAGGTGGGCCAGTCCCTGCTGCTGGCCAAAATGAAGCTTGATGCGCTGGCTGACAGGCTCGCGGCGGACCCGCTCTGCTCACTGGCGGAAGAGGTCTCCACCCTGATCGAATCCACAATTCACGACATTCGCTCGCTCACCTTCAGGACGCGCCCCCCCATTCTGGATACCTCCGGAATCGTGACGGCCCTGGAGTGGCTCTGTTCGTCCATCAGCAGCGATTACCATCTCCAGGTTGATTTTTCCAGCGATTGCCAGCCCAAACCGCTGTCTGTCGAACTGCGCTATTCCCTGTATCAGGCTGTGCGGGAACTCCTGCTGAATGTGGTCAAGCATGCAAAGGTTGAGAGGGCGCAACTCTCGATTGAATGCGACCCGCACACATTCATCGTGCATGTCATCGATCAGGGTGTCGGCTTCGACCATCCTGATGCACTGATGAAACATATCACCAGAGGAAGCTACGGCCTCTATAATGTTCAGCAGCGGATTGAACAGATGGGGGGCAGATTTGCCATCGAATCGACGCCGGGCAGGGGAACATCCGTGACCCTCATGGTACCGTTCAGTGAAAGGGAGAGTGACAGGGGGAGCAATGAAAACAACCATCCTGCTTGTGGATGATCATCCCATATTCCGTGAGGGCTTACGGTCGCTGATTGACAATTGCGATACGACCGTGGTGGTAGGTGAGGCCGGCAATGGAGCCGAGGCGGTTCGACTTGTGGGTGAGTTGAAACCGGATCTGGTGATCATGGACCTGACCATGCCGATCATGAACGGTATTGACGCCACCCGGGAGATCACGAAGAACTTTCCCGACACCAGGGTATTGGCGCTCTCCATGGAAAGTGACCGTTTCTTTGTGGTGGAGGCGCTGAAAGCCGGAGCAACCGGTTATCTGCTGAAGGACACTGTTTTTAACGAACTTTCCGAAGCCATTTCCATCGTTGCCGGTGGTGACACCTATCTGCCCCGCAAAATTTCAACACTCCTGGTAAAGGAATTTCTACAATGCGTTCCTGAGGACATGACCCTGGTCTACCAGAACCTGACCCCCCGCGAGCGGCAGATTCTCCAATTGATCGCCGACGGGAAGTGCATCAAGGAAATCGCCCATAATCTGGGAGTCTCAAATAAGACCGTTGAAAATCAACGTCAGCACATCATGCACAAACTCAATCTCTTCACCGTTGCTGAACTCACCAAATACGCCATACGCTCAGGTCTCTCCCCCCTCAAATAGCAATTTCCTCTCAAAAGCAAAACGCTTCAAGGTCAACCGGGGGTTTTCTCCCCTTCAACAGCAAAACGCCCTATGGATGTTCATGAAACGTATTTGACATACTGGTCGTAAAGCATGTGTATTCGTGCGGACAAAACACGTCTGTTTTGTGAAAGGGGCAGTATGGGAACTTTAAGTAATGAGCGAATCATGCCAGGACAGAGCCATTTGAATGAAACGCTTCCACGGCACTCCGGCGACAGTATCTGTAAACCTGGATGCAAGACAAGAGTCCTGGTCGATGAATTTTATCAATGCCAAATGCAGCAACCGGATTGTGGGCATGCCATCCCCTTTGGGGCGACCCATCTCTGCATGTCTCCCCAGCGCCGAGATTTTTCGCAACGGGACCCGCAGCAAAGGCGTACTCCAATCCGGAGACTCGTATGAGGCTACGCGTTTCCGGCGCCAGAATTCAGCTGGAGGGCAACTGGACGGTCACTGGTGTAAAGCTGGGTCGAATAGATATATTGTCCGGCGCGTTACAGCAGTTGGAGATGGGCGACACCAGAACGCTCCAGATTGATTGCCAGCACATAACCGCAATCGATATGATCGGCGAAGAACTTCTGGAGGCATGGTTTCAGTGCGCTCAGCACAGGGGTTTCGAACCGATACTTATCGCTCTTCCCGATAAGCTGCGGCAATCGATTCGTCGATTGTGGCTGCGTTACGGAAAGATGGATGCGTCCCGGAACTATGGGTTTGCAGACCATTAACACAACAGAAAAAGGAACTCTCCATATGAGAATCAACGAGGTCAAGGAAATTGCCAAACGACACAATATTAAAATTGGCACGTCAACCAAATGTGAGTTGGTTCGTGCAATCCAACAGACAGAGGGTAATCAGCAGTGTTTCAACACCAACCATTCCGCAGATTGTGGGCAACGCTCCTGTTTATGGCGCGAAGAGTGCGTTTGAGTTTGACGACGGTCTGCCTCGTTTTTGAGTCACATCAACCACAGGTTGTTTCCCAGGCACCATGGAACAAAAGAAATGAACATGATCCGCTCCAAGGTACAACTATTGATCGTGGGCATTCTCATCTCAAACGCCTGGACGGCGTTTTCCGCTGAAAGGGAGGAAACCCAGATCGTTCTTCCCGGCAACGGGTATTCGCTTGAGCAGCGAGAACTGCTGAACAGCGGTGAACAGATCGGGAAAGGGCGGTATCGAGCGGGCGGCCCCACGCAAGCTCAAACAAGCGGTCCTGGCCGGCAGGACAGTGATCTGCTTCAAGAGTTGGAGCAGGAACTGAAAGGGGGCAAAACGGGCGCTGCTGAGTATGACAGTAGCATGCCACGGGAAATACAGCCAAGGGAGGATTAAGCCATGTCAGACGAAAAAAAAGAGGTCTCCATCATTGGTCCGAAAAGCGGGCGCACAAGGGATCTGCAGAGCTACACATCGCCATTCGAAGATATGGAGCGGTTGTTTGACGATTTTCTGCATCGGCGGTTCTTCGCTCCGTCATGGGTGCCACGCCTAAAGTTTCCCGAACTGACCGATGTCTCCACATCAATCGACATGTTTGAAGAGGGCGGTGAGCTCATTATCAAAGCTGAAATGCCGGGCCTGAAGAAAGATGAAATCAGTATCGATTTCAGCGGTGATGTGATTACCATCTCCGGAGAAAAAAAAGCGGAGGAAAAAACGGAGCGCAAGGATTTTTACCGGGTTGAACGCTCCTTCGGATCGTTCAACCGCAAGATACGCCTTCCGGTAGAAATCCAGGTGGACAAGGCTCAGGCTTCCTACACCGATGGCTTACTGGAGATCAGGATGCCAAAGAGTGAAACAGAGAAAGAGAAAGTGCGTAAAATCGAGGTCACATAAGCGTCGGTTGCTTCTCGGCAGGGGCTATCCCGAAGGTTGGCCTGCCTACGAACCTGATCACCCATACTGCAGCACAACAAACAGGGCCACTTCTGTAATGTGGTAGCTATTTATGTTGACATTGATTTCGATTTTAATGAAAATGACGATGAACTAAAATAGAAATCAATAGTATATGGACGGTGTGGCAGGTTATGCAATTGCCAGTGATTTTTACAGACGGCACACCCGGCTCGGTAAATACAAAAACCCTTGACGTGCTGATCCAGACGAAATGTCTGTTAGCCTTCAGGCGTTCAAGTGGTTGGGTGAGAATCAATGTTGATGAATTGAGAAACCCGGACAGAAACACGCACTATCAGGGGACGGAACGCAGAAGCAGATATTCCCAGTAAAAAGCCCGCCAAGTAGTTGGTGGGCTTTTCCATATCCAGCACAATAGAACTGGCTGCCATCCCAAAGTGGTAGCCTGTTCTATTTTCTGCAGAATTGAGTTTCTTGAGCGTTACTTAATATGGTATTGAAGAGGTTATGCAGTTATGGAGAATAGAAATTGAGTACCGTGTCAGACTGAACCAAAAGCTCGCGTATTCATTTATGCCAAAAGGGGGGGATGGTGATGCGTACCAGAAACAAGCCAAACGCGATACCCACTGCGCTCACACCGGATGACCCTCTGGCCTGGAAAGGCATGAAAGGGCGACTGTTTGCCCTGCTCCGTTTCTGCTATCTTCTCAAAGAAAATTTCACCCTGCACCAGGGAACGCTGCGGGCAGCGGCCCTCACCTACACAACAGCCCTTTCCCTGATCCCAGTTCTGGCGATCGCCTTTGCCATTCTCAAAGGACTGGGAGCTCAGAACACCCTTGAACCCCTTTTACAAGAACTTGCCGGCGACTCGCAGGAAACCATCACCCGCATCATCGCCTATGTCAACAATACAAACTTCAAATCGATCGGGGCTATCGGTCTTCTGACACTGGTAATAACCGCCATCTCGCTGCTTGGAAGCATAGAAGTTGCGTTTAATACCATCTGGGGAGTCACGGAAACACGGTCGCTGCAGCGGCGCTTCAGTGATTTTTTGAGCGTAGTCGTGGTCGGGCCGATCCTGATCCTGGTTGCCACAAGCATAACCACAAGCCTGCAAAACCAGTGGATGGTAAAGTGGCTAATTCAGCGCGCGTATTTTGGAGATGCGGTCCTGTTTCTTTTCAAGCTGGCGCCCTATGTCAGCATCTGGATAGCACTGGTGTTTCTGTATATCTATATTCCCAATTCCAAGGTGCGCTTCCGTTCGGCGCTGTTGGGCGGTATCCTGGCAGGCACCGCGTGGCAGGTTGCCCAGTGGGCATATTTCCATTTCCAGGTCGGCGTTGCCAATTACAACGCCATTTACGGCACTCTGGCGGCCCTGCCCATTTTTCTTATCTGGGTATACACCAGTTGGCTGATCGTACTCTTCGGCCTGGAGATAGTCTGCACCCACCAACGCCGAAAATACATCATCACGCATCTCTGTACCGACAATTCAAGCCAGGCGGCATTCGAAGAACATGCACTGGCCCTGATGATTCAGATCTGTCGTAATTTCCAAAAAGGTGGTCAGGCTCCCGTTGCAGCGCGTTTGTCCAGCGAGTTATCCCTGGAGCAGGACCTGGTCCAGGGAACCCTTGAAAAACTGGCTGAGCTGGGGTACCTCGTTCTGACCGTAAATAGCGAGCCAGGCTGGCTTCCTGCCCGGGAACCTTCTGAAATCAAAATCAACCAGCTTCTGTCAGCGCTACGGGGCAACACCGAGTCAAACGGCACTCTCCCTGCTGCGAGGGTTCTGGCTGGAGAAATCATCCGACGACTCGATGAATGCAGAAGAGTGTCTCTGGACGACATGACATTGCATGATCTGCTGGCCGATAAAAATCACGATAAAACCGACTCACCCGCCACCTAAAACCTTCAAAGTTCTTTATAAACATCCGAATACCATTATGGAGGAGGCTATGAAATTAACTTGCTTGTTTATTGGATTGATGCTGATGGTGTCGTATGACGCGGGAGCTACTTTCTTTAAGTATAAAGACAGTAGCGGGGCGGTTGTTATAACCGATAAACTGGAAAATGTTCCCAAAAAATACCGCAATCAGTTCAAAGTCATATGGGATGCTGATCTGGAAGCAAAAGATCCACTCGAAAGGCGTAAGGCAGCAGCCTGGGCATCACAGCAGAAGCGAGAACAGGAGCAGGAAGAAGAGCGAAAAAAAGCTGCTGAAAAGAAAAAATCGAGTGATGGCAAGCGTCTCGTTATTACCATTGACGAGGAAACCGGACAGCTGATTCGCACGATGGAGTAGTGATACTGGACGTTTCGGGGGCTCCTTGCTTAAACGTATTGATATGCCTGGAATACCGTTCTGTGCCGCCCCCTTACAACAACAAATTTTCTCCACATCAAAATATGCCAATGTTTTTAATACCCGGAAGCTCGGTCTCTATCCCATGAGCTTCAGGAGAAAGCGCCTGATTGAGCTTTTTTTCCGCTTCCGCACGTTCGTCCGGAGTGGCAGCCTTATCCCTTTCCTCAATATAGAGACTTATGGCATCAACTTGATGTGAGCATCTCATAATACTTGCCGTCATGAAGTCCAGCATGATCTTTTCGGTTTCCCTGTATAACAGGTCTTTGGTTTTATTCATCACATCCAGTAAATACCGTTTTTTACATTCCCACACATCCAAACCAAGCAAACCGGAAGCCATTTTGAAAAACCTGCTGTCTTTCTCGTAAAACTCCAACGCGGGGTCGATATTGCATGATTCGCAGATGTAGCACTGACACAAGTCACTCCAGACAAAAGGATCATGACTCTTGATTTCCGAATCCGATGGTGCCTTCCCGCACAGTGGGCACATCGAGTCCGGTGACGGCTTATCGATTTTCAAAGTACTTCCTCCATGGTTGATGAATACACGTTGTATAAGCCCCCGTCTCAGACCGGTTTTGCCGTCACCCCGGCGGGCCGTTTTTTTATTTTGAACACCAGGTACTGCGCCACGTTATGCAGTTCATCCGACGCAGACATCGTCAAGAGCACCTCCAGCGATCGCTGAGCCAACTCCTCTGCCTTTTCGGTATCCAGTCCGCGCCCGTCGATGATTCCCCGCAGATACTCCAGCAACGCCGACTGTTCCTCAAGTCCGGCGATACGGTCGGGAGCAGCGACAAACAGCACGTAGCGAGCCAGGTTACGCAGGTCGTCAGGCAAACCCGCCTCCCCCAGCAGCAATTCCATTACCGCGGCCACACTCCCCTTCTCAGCGGAGTTCAGGTTCCTGTTTTCAGCATACGTCTTCAGATATTCGAGGGCGGCCGCCCGGCTGTCCGGGTCACACAGCTTGAACATCAACAGGTGAGCGACCTGGAGCTTGAGCGCATCATCTTCGTCCGGATGCAGGTAACAGCGCAGCATCATGGAGACCTTTTGACGTGACGCATCAACAAGACTCTCGTCCTCAAGCCTGACCCTGATCTGCTCAAGCAGGTCCCTCTTGTTGACATACTCATCATACTTGATTCTGATAATCAGTTCGCGTACATCCCTGTCCTCGGTTGACTCCCAAAGCTCTTCCAGCGCCTGTTTGATGCGGCGAAAGATGGCATTGACCTTTTCTTCCTTGGGTGGTTCGTTCTTGCTCCAGTAATCGGGGTAGGTATCCAGGATTGTATCGACCTGGGCGGGATCCTTGATCTTTTCGAGAACAAACAAAAAATAGGTAACCATCTTCAGTTGATAGGTCTTGCCCCCCTCGTTGAGCGGTCGCAGCAAGTCGTCGAGGAAATAGGAATTGAGACCCGCGGCGCCACTGCAGAGATAACGGTGGATGCTGTCGGCCTTTTCCACCTGACGCTCGATGTATTTTATGCGTAGAATCTCGCCCAGCTGTGTTGTAGCAACTTTTTTAAAAAAGACACTCAGGAGATTACAGGCGTGGTGCTTGACCGATTGCTCGGCATCGTCGGAGAGCACGATATCAAGACAGCCGTCAAAGATTTTAACCTGTTCCGCCTCATCACCGGATGAATCGATGTACTCCTCCAGAATATCGATAATTTCAACCATGTGAGCACGATTGCGGCTGTTGAGCAGGGTCAGGAAGGTATCCCGCAGGCTGTTGGCGTCTATGACGCCAAAGAGAAACTTGACTGCGGCGTTGCGCTTGTTAACCCCTTTGCCACCGGCCGATTTGAGCAGCGAAAGAATGCTTTCGCCGGGATCTGACACCCATCCCGGAACCAGGGTTTCCAGTATCACCTCAGCCTTGCGGCGAACACGGGGATCCAGGTCATAGATAAAGTACTTGGCAACCTCGATTTTGAAATCTCGATGTGCCGCAGAATTTTCAATAATAGTGAAGGCGGCAACCTTGTCCTTTGAAGAAAGCCGGACCAGGGCCTTTTTAGCCTTGGATGCGTTATTGATTTTTATGTGAAAATTGACTATGTCTTTGACTGACACTTCATCATCAATATCCATGGGAGCCTGCCTCCGGGTTTAAGCTGAATGTGCCGGATTATAGCCTGATCTCGTGGCAAGCGCAACCGACGTTTGAAAACAGATAACCAAACGGTTTGCACTGAATCAGACAGACAAGGAGCGTGACATGAAATGGGGCATGGGCATCTTCACCCTGATACTGTTTGCAACCGGTAATGCTCTGGCCAACAGCAGGAGTATCACCTTTTTCTCCGACGGAGCAGTTGTGGAAATTGAGGCAACCGCTGCAAAAGGCATCGTCGAGACCCCATTGCCGGCCGGCATGATTGAAAACAGTCTGCACGTCAAACCGATGGGGTCAACAGTCATCCAACGGGTTGACCTGCTGCCCGTGCGGCGGGAATCCGGGGGAGAACATGAACTCGACAGCCTGCTGGAGCGGAAAAACAGGCTTGAAGACCGACTCCAGGCTCTGTCAACACGCGAGGACATTTTCAAGGCTGCCGCAAAATCCCAGAGCGGCAAGGCGCCGCGCAAGACCAAGGCAAATCCGGACCCGATGCAGACCATCCGCCAGGGCACGGATTTCGCCATTGCCCAGCTGGAGGCGGTTTACACGGCGCGCCGTAAAACGACACAGGAGCTGCGCCGTGTGGAGACCCGCATTGCTGAAGTTCACACGGGGAGCAGTGGCGCCGGAACACTTACCCGTATAGGTGTCGAACCCAAAAACGGCCGGGTTAGAATTCGCTGCGCCCTGAGGGGACAAACCTGGAAGCCACGCTATGATATTCGCATCAATGATGCGGGAAAAACCGCAGTAACCCTCTTCGGACAGCTGCCAGGCCCCTATGCGGGCTACCTGCTGTGGGCTGCGCCCTCTGCGCTTGCCGACGCAGCAACTGCCCGTTCGTTACCGGTCTTGCCAGGGTCATTTGCCAGGCTGGCGGAGTACAACTTGCCGATGGAGGACGTACATTTTGGCGACGGATTTGCGACGTCGTTCTCAGCGCAGATGACAAACACGAGCGCCACGTATTTGCCAGCCGGCGAGGCAGCACTCTATCGCAAAGGCGAGTATCTGGGTCGTCTGAGCTTCAAGGGCATCTCCTCGGGACGAAGCGGCAGAATATCAAACGGCATTTAACAATTCCCGTCAAATACTGAACAGAAATACCGTGGTGTTCATGCAGAAATATGATAAGTCTAAGGGTCGGCTGCAACACCGCCCACCTCGCATAAAGTCAGCTTATTTTTACCTCAAGGAGTCGCTACGTGAATAAGGACGCTAAAATTTTTGTGGCGGGCCAGCGCGGCATGGTCGGCTCGGCAATTATCCGTCAACTGAGGGGCGCGGGATACGAGAACATCATCCTCCGTACCAGCCAGGAACTGGACCTGCGTGACCAGCAGGCCGTGGAAGCATTCTTCCAGACGGAAAAGCCTGACTACGTTTTTCTGGCAGCGGCCAAGGTTGGCGGCATCGTGGCTAACAGCACCTATCCGGCCGACTTTATCTACAGCAACCTGCAGATCCAGAACAACGTCATCCACCAGTCCTATCTGAACGGAGTAAAGCGACTGCTCTTCCTGGGGAGCACCTGCATCTACCCCAAGCTGGCGCCCCAACCGCTCAAGGAAGAGTATCTGCTCACCGGTGCCCTTGAACCGACCAACGACGCCTATGCCGTGGCCAAGATCGCCGGCATCACCATGTGTCGTTCCTATAACCGCCAATACGGCGCCAGATACCTGGCCATCATGCCCAACAACCTCTACGGCCCCAACGACAACTTCGATCTAGAGAAGTCCCATGTCCTACCGGCCATGATACGAAAATGCCACGAGGCGAAGCTGAGCGGAGCTGCCAGCGTCACTATCTGGGGGACCGGCGCCCCCCTGCGTGAATTTCTGCAGGTGGATGACCTGGCAAGCGCCTGCCTGTTTCTCATGAATCTGGACGAGCAACGCTACGGCGAACTGCTGAATGACTCCGCCGCCCCTGCCCTGATCAATGTCGGTTCCGGTCAGGAAATTTCCATCCGTGACCTGGCGCTGCTGGTAAAAGGCATCGTCGGTTTTGAGGGAGAGCTTGAGTTCGACACGGCAAAACCGGATGGAACCCCGCGCAAGCTGGCCGACGCATCCCGCATCCATGCCCTGGGCTGGAAACACCGGATCGAACTGCAAGAAGGGATAGAAGAGGCATACCGCTGGTTTCGGGAAAATGTGGCGCAACAATGAATGATTGGTGGCATGACACTGTTTCAGCTGCGATGATTCCCCTGGCTCACGGCTAAATGAGTAAAACCGGAGACAGAGTGGCCACACTGATGCAACGGGCCGCGGGCTTGCGACATGAAATGGCCTGGATCCTTCTTGGTCAGGGCTTGAGTTTTGCGGGCGGTTTCATTGGTATCAAGGTGCTGACCACCATCATGGGGCCGGCCGGATACGGAAAACTGGCCCTGGGACTGACGATCGCCGGCATCCTGACAACCTTTATCTATGGCCCGCTTGCCAATGTTGTGTCCCGCTTCTATTCCATTTATCGGGAACGTGGTGAGTTGACGGTTTATTTTGCCGTACTGAAAAGAACACACTGCGCTGCGGCAGTGATTCTTTCGCTCCTGTCACTTGCGGCAGCAGGCATCGCTACCTGGAGAGTGGGGGGCGAATGGGCTCTCATCATCACCCTGTCTCTGTTTTTCGGCATTGCCAGCGGTATCAACACCTCCTACATAGCGCTGCAGAGCGCCATACGCCAGCGCAATGTGGTTGCCCTCCACCAGGGGGCGGATGTCTGGCTGCGCATCGGACTGTCCATAGCCCTGCTGGTGCTGTTCAGCAAAAGCAGCTGTTTTGCCCTGTTGGGATATTTGCTGGGTACCATCACGGTTACCCTGTCCCAAAATGTGTTTGCCCTGCGCAACCGGGAAATCCGTTCCACATGGGGAAAAGAGTGCACTGGTGTTCAACAACGCACCTGTTCCCGTGAATTCATGGTCTATGCAACCCCTTTCGTGGCCTGGGCAGGAATCGCCTATGTCAGTGCCTATGGTGACCGCTGGATTCTGCAGTACCTCTTCGGAGCACGGGAGGTCGGCATCTATGCTGCTCTCTTCCAGATTGCCAACTCTCCCATCGCGCAACTGACCACCATGATCAACCAGCTCATGGTGCCAATCATCTACGAGAGAGCCGGCAGTCTGTCATTGGAAGAGCAGGTCAGATCCAGCGCCAGATTATTGCGCAGGGTTGTTCTGATCACCGGAGCCATTCTGGCGCTGGTGACGCTCGCCATGTACCTCTTCAGTGAGCTGCTCGTGCGGTTGTTGACGTCACAGGCATTCACCGAACATCACCATCTGCTCTGGATCATCACCGCCGGCCTGGCTCTGTTGCATACCGGGCAGATGCTGACCACCAAAGGAATGTATGCAAACAAACCACAGATCTATCTCTGGCCAAAAATACTGCAGGCCGCATCATTCATCCTGTTTTCCCTGTTCCTGTGCACCAAGTTCGGCATCAGCGGTGTAGCCATCAGCCTGTGTGTCTCTTCCCTGATCCATCTGCTCATGATCGTCATGATCAACAGACGTCTTGAAGTCGTACCGGTCACGGTTTCATAAGGTTTTTGAACATGGATAAAACCGGCCTGAAAACGGTTGCAAAAAAAATCCCCCTGTTGTGGGCAAGCTGTCAGCTGGCACGACGTTCCCTGGCCTACCTGGGTTTTGTATCCGGGTTCCTGCGGTTGCGAAGACTCTCCCGCACAGCCGGGAATCGATTTGATATGCGTTGGAAGGACCGCTATCCCTGTCTCGACGACAACACCACAACAACCGGCTTTGACCGGCACTACATCTACCACCCTGCCTGGGCGGCGCGCATACTCGCGGACCAGAAACCCGCCTACCATGTGGATATAGGTTCAACGCTGCACTTTGCAACACTGGTCTCGGCATTTGTGCCGACCCGTTTTTTCGACTACCGTCCCGCGCACCTGGAGTTGAGCAACCTGACCGCCAAGGCGGCCGACCTGCTGGCACTGCCCTTTGCAGATGACAGTATCCCCTCCCTCTCCTGCATGCACGTTGTGGAGCATGTGGGTCTGGGACGCTATGGGGATGCGCTTGACCCGGAGGGTGATCTGAAGGCCATTGCCGAGTTAAAAAGGGTCCTGGCCCCCTACGGCATGCTCCTGTTTGTGATTCCAGTAGGCAAGCCGAAAATCATGTTCAACGCCCACAGAATTTACTCTTACCGACAGGTAACTGACATGTTTGCCCCTCTTGTTCTGGAAGAGTTCGCCCTGATCCCGGACAACCCCGAGGAGGGCGGACTTATCCGCAATGCCACCGGAAACATGGCCGACTCGCAAACCTACGCGTGCGGCTGTTTCCTGTTCAGGAATAGCGCATGCTGATACGAATCGGCTCCAGAAACGAATCCACCAGGGATGCTTGGCTGGCCGAGGCAATCACCCAGGTTCCAAATGGTTCGCGCATCCTGGACGCCGGTGCCGGAGAACTGAAGTACAAACCGCTCTGCTCCCATCTGAACTATGTGTCCCAGGATTTTGCCCAGTACGACGGAACCGGCGATACGAGCGGCCTGCAGATGGGGGCCTGGGACCAGACCAGGCTCGACATCGTCAGCGACATCTGCGCAATTCCCGAGCAGGATTGCTCCTTTGACGCAATCATGTGCATCGAGGTTTTTGAGCATCTGCCAAACCCCGTGCTTGCCCTGCGGGAATTTGCGCGCCTGCTGCGCCCTGGCGGACAATTGATCCTGACCGCGCCTTTCTGCAGCTTGACCCACTTTGCCCCGTTTCATTTTTATTCCGGGTTCAATCGTTACTTCTATGAAACACATCTCGCCACCCTGGGGCTGACGATCGTGGATATCCGGCAGAACGGCACTTTTTTTGAATTTCTTGCCCAGGAAGTGCGGCGTATTGATTTCGTCGCTGCCAGATATGCAAATATCAGGGTTAACCTGTGTGAAAAAATCTTCCTGAAACTGTTTCTGCTGCTGCTGACACGATTTGCCTCTAAAGACCGGGGTTCCGCCGAACTTCTCAATTTCGGGTATCATGTCAGGGCAGTGAAGGCGACTCCATGATTATTGTCAGGTTATCCGGCGGCATCGGCAACCAGATGTTCCAGTACGCGGCTGGACGCAGTCTTGCCACGCTCCGCAAGGTCCCCCTCAAACTGGATCTTTCCGGGTTCAAAAACACGGCAGCGGGTGACACCATCAGAAGCTTTGCACTGGGCACATTCGCCATCACGGCCGAGAGTGCACAGCCTGAAGAGGTGCGGGAGCTGTGCGGTACGCACGGCAACCCGAGAGCAAAAACCATGCAGAATCTTGCCGATCGCCTGGTACCCATGCCTTTCAAAACCAGATTTCGCGAACCCCATTTCCACTACACTCCGGATCTGCTGCGACTCGGCAACAATGTCTATCTGGACGGCTTCTGGCAATCTGAAAAGTATTTCCGGGACGTGCGGCAGATCATTCAGGATGAGTTCAGCTTCAGAAAACCGCTCACCGGTGAAAATGCAACCATGGCCGAAAACATTGCCAGCTGCTCGGCTGTGGCTCTCCATGTCCGTCGTGGCGATTTCGAAGCGAATCCGGTCACAAACCGCTACCACGGAACCTGTCCGCCGGAGTACTACCGGCAGGCAATGACCCTGGTGTCCGGCATGGTTTCCAACCCGCACTTCTTTATCTTTTCCGATGATCCGGCATGGTGCCGGAAAAACCTCGATCCGTCCCGAGCCATGACCTTCGTGGACCACAATACAACTGACAGCGCTGATGAAGACCTGCGACTGATGTCATTGTGCGGTCATGCCATAATTGCCAACAGTTCCTTCAGCTGGTGGGGGGCCTGGTTGATCCATAACCCCGACAAGGTGGTTGTGGCCCCGCATAAGTGGTTCAACGAGCGGACTATCAATACGGATGACTTGATACCGTCGTCCTGGCGCAGAATTTAACGGGGCGGCGCCATGTCCTCCACCCCCAGAGTAACGGTTCTGATGCCGGTTTTTAATGGTGAACGCTATCTGCGTGAGGCCATCGACAGCATTCTGGCGCAAACCTTCCGTGACTTTGAGCTGCTGATCATCGACGATGGCTCAACGGATGGCAGCGAGAAAATCATTCTCTCCCACCACGATTCCCGCATCAGATATATCAGCTACGGAACCAATCGGGGGCTGATCGCCACGCTCAATCGGGGCATCGCAGCTGCCCGCGGCGAATACATCGCCCGCATGGATTGCGACGACATCAGCCTGCCGGAACGATTGGCACAGCAGGTCGCCCACCTGGACAGCCATTCCACCTGCGCCATGGTTGCCGCAAAAGCCATCCTGATCGACACCGAAGGTGGGGAATGCGGATCCTGGAACGACGATGACAACGTCACTTCATCGCAACAGATTATTCAGCGCCTGCCGCGTGCCAACTGCATTGTTCACCCTTCGACCATGCTCCGAACCGCGCTGCTCTCAACCTACGGCTATGATCCGCAGCAGCGCAATTGCGAGGATTACGACCTCTGGCTCAGACTGGCCGCGGACGGCCTCAGGATCGACAAACTCGATCAACAACTGCTGAAATACCGGATCAACCCCCTTTCCGTCACCGCATTCAGCAACAGAAAGCATCCTGACCTGAAAAATGTCCGCACCAAAACCCTGTTCGTCAAAAAACGGTTGAAGCAGCTCAAATTAAATATCTTTACCCTCAGAGTATTTCTGTACATTTTTCTCGACCTGTACTATTACTTCGGAAAAATGGTCCTGGATCTGATATTCCGCTTTGTGGCGGGTTTGGGAATGCTGACCGGGAACATACTCCCGATCAGAAACAACAGCGGCCTGTTCTTCTTCTTCCCCTTTTTCCATCTGGGCGGCGCGGAGATCGTCCACCGGGATATGGTCACCTGCTTCAAAGCTGAACATCCCTGGGTATATTTCACAAAACGTTCCCCGAAAAAAGACGCCCTGCGTGGTGAGTTTGCCAAGGTTTCCCGAATCTTCAACTGGTGGCTGTTCCTGAAATACAGCTACCCGTTCAGCGCCGGCTTCATGGCGGGAATCATCAACAGACACCCCCGGGCCGTTGTTTTTGGCTGTAACACACTCTTCTTCTACAAACTGTTGCCCCTGCTGTCCCCCGGGGTGCGCAAGATCGATCTGATCCACGCCTTTGGAGGCGGCGCCGAGCTATTCAGCCTGCCGGTCGTCCCCCTCCTGGACCGGCGGGTAGTCATAACGCAACAGACTGCACAGGACCTGGCAGCCCAGTACCGTTCCAACGGCATTGACCCATCCCTCGGGCAACGGGTGCTGCTGATCGAAAATCGTGTGGACATACCGAAGCAGCTCCTTGAAAAGCGCTCGGATGCCCCCCTGCAACTGCTGTATGTGGGACGCGGGACAGAGGAAAAACGGGTGCATCTGGTGGGAATAATCGCGGCCCGCTGTGCACGGAACGGGCTGCCGGTGGAGGTTACCCTGGTGGGAGATGCGGCTGGGGCCGTCGCCCCTGTTGACCGGGATTTCTGCCGTTTTGCCGGCGAACTGAGCGACCGTGCGCTCATCGCCCAGCAGTATGAC
>JACAAY010000101.1 GCA_013377095.1 Desulfuromonadales bacterium | reverse complement strand
GGTGGTGACCGCTTCAAAGCGGGCCAGGCTTCCCGCTGTCTGGATACGGGAAACCTGGCCATGCTGCTCAAGGGTCGCCAGGGTGCGGTAGACCGTATCCAGGGAGATGGTGGGCAACTTTTCGGACAACCGCTTGTGCAGCAGTTCCGCGGATGGATGGTCGTGACTCTCCAGAAGCTCCCGGTAAATCTCTATCCGCTGGTGGGTTACCTTTAATCCGGATTCACGGCAGGCCTGAACAAAGCCGTTGATCATTGACTCTCTGTCACTGTATGTAGTGTTCGCTTTCATCATGATATCCTGAAATTAACTTCCACCAAAAACTTCCCTCTCGTTTCAAATTCTCCTGTTATTTTACCTATTGTCAAGCAAGTGCGGCCGGTTATGGGGCTTTGGTTGTACATATCACCTGCTGCGGTACACTTCAATATACTATTTTCCTCGACACATTCAGTAAGAAAATTTCTTATCAAGCATGTGATTGTTGGTTGACGACTGCATGAATTAAGTATATTTCTTATTTAAGATAAATGCTCGAATAATGTTTGGGAAAAATGAAGACTGCATCAAAGAGAATATATGAGAACGCCGTATGAATGATTACCAGATTTGAAAGGAGGTGGATGCATCAGCGTTGATGACTGACTACAAGATGCCTGAAGTTAGCTGAACAATTCCAAACCCGAAAGGAAAGGAGAGCAGAGATGAGTAATGATTGCAAGTGTCCGGTAACAGGTAACGTTGCCAAACCCACCGCCAGCAGTGGCAGGTCGAACCGGGACTGGTGGCCAAATCAGTTGAACCTGAAGATCCTCCATCAGAACCCTCCTCTGGGCAACCCAATGGGCGAAGAGTTCAACTACGCTGAGGAGTTCAAAAAACTCGACCTGCAAGCACTGAAGAAGGACCTCTATGCGCTGATGACCGACTCCCAGGAGTGGTGGCCGGCTGATTACGGTCACTACGGGGGCCTTTTTATCCGGATGGCGTGGCATAGCGCAGGCACCTACCGCACCGGCGACGGCCGCGGGGGGGCGGGATCAGGCTCCCAGCGCTTTGCGCCGCTCAACAGCTGGCCGGACAATGTCAACCTGGACAAGGCGCGCCGTCTGCTCTGGCCGATCAAGCAGAAATACGGCAGTAAAATCTCCTGGGCCGATCTGATGATCCTGGCCGGCAACTGCGCTCTGGAGTCCATGGGGTTCAAAACCTTTGGTTTCGGCGGCGGGCGCGAAGACATCTGGGAGTCGGAAGAGGGCATTTACTGGGGCTCCGAGGCCGAGTGGCTGGCAACAAGCGACAAGCCCAAGAGCCGTTACTCCGGCGAACGCAATCTGGAAAATCCCCTCGCCGCCGTGCAGATGGGCCTGATCTACGTCAACCCGGAAGGCCCGGATGGCAACCCGGATCCGGTCGCCTCCGGCCGCGACGTTCGGGAAACCTTTGGTCGCATGGCCATGAACGATGAGGAAACCGTCGCGCTCGTTGCCGGCGGGCATACCTTTGGCAAGTGCCATGGCGCCGCCCCTGCCACCCATGTGGGCCCGGAACCGGAAGCGGCACCCATCGAGGAGCAGGGCCTTGGCTGGAAGAGCAGTTTTGGCAGCGGCAACGGCGGCGATACGATCAGCAGCGGCATCGAGGGTGCCTGGAAACCGAACCCGACCACGTGGGACATGGGCTATCTGAAGGTGCTGTTCAAATACGAGTGGGAGCTGGTCAAAAGCCCCGCTGGCGCCAATCAGTGGCTGGCAAAGGACGTGGCCGAAGAGGACATGGTGGTTGACGCCCATGACCCGACCAAGAAGCACCGACCTATGATGACCACGGCAGACCTCTCCCTACGCTTTGACCCGATCTACGAGCCGATCGCGCGGAGCTATCAGCAGAACCCCGAGAAATTTGCGGACGCCTTTGCACGTGCCTGGTTCAAGCTGACCCACCGCGACATGGGTCCGCGCTCACGTTATCTCGGCCCGGAGGTCCCGGCAGAGGAGCTCATTTGGCAGGACCCGGTGCCAGTAATTGATTATAAGCTGATCGACGTCCAGGACATCGCTCTCCTCAAGGGCAAAATCCTCGCATCGGGGCTGTCCATCTCCCAACTGGTCTCCACCGCCTGGGCATCGGCATCCACCTTCCGCGGCTCCGACAAGCGTGGCGGCGCGAACGGCGCACGTATCCGTCTCGCGCCGCAGAAGGATTGGGACGTCAACCAGCCTGCCCAGCTGAAGACCGTTCTGCAGACCCTTGAAAGTATCCAAAAGGAGTTCAACAGCACGCAGACAGGCGGGAAGCGTGTTTCCCTCGCCGACCTGATTGTTCTGGGCGGATGTGCAGCGGTTAAACAGGCTGCCAAGAATGCCGGCCAGTCAGTGATCGTTTCCTTCACGCCGGGGCGCACGGATGCGACCCAGGAACAAACCGACGTGGAAGCGTTTGCCGTACTCGAGCCGATTGCGGACGGGTTCCGTAACTACCTCAAAACCAGATACTCCGTATCGGCAGAGGAGCTGCTGCTTGATCGGGCGCAACTGCTGACCCTGACCGCCCCTGAGATGACGGTTCTGCTTGGCGGCATGCGCGTTTTGAACGCCAACTATGGCCAGTCTCAACTTGGCGTCTTCACCAAGCGGCCGGATATGCTCACCAATGACTTCTTCGTGAATCTGCTCGACATGGGCACCGCCTGGAAGGCAACCTCGGAAGCCGGCGACCTGTTCGAGGGGCGTGACCGCAAGAGCGGCGAAATCAAGTGGATTGGTACACGTGTCGACCTCATCTTCGGTTCCAATTCCCAACTCCGGGCCTTGGCGGAAGTCTATGGTTGCGAAGACTCCAAGGAGAAGTTCCTGAATGACTTTGTAGCAGCGTGGAACAAGGTAATGAACCTTGACCGTTTCGACCTTGCCTGATCGAAGTATAAACTACCGCTTTAATGCTATCAGACCGCGGCCATACGCGGATCAATCACACCAGGAGGTAACTGATGTCCACAAAAGATAATCTTGCTGGGGCTTTTGCGGGCGAAAGCCAGGCCAACCGCAAATACCTGGCTTTTTCCAAACAGGCCGAAGTTGACGGTTTCCCCCAGATAGCCAAGCTGTTCCGGGCAGCGGCTCACGCCGAAACCGTTCACGCCCATGCCCATCTGAGGGCACTGGGCGGGATCAAGAATACGGCTGAGAATCTGCAGGAATCCATCGATGGTGAGGGATTTGAATTCCAGAATATGTATCCCCCTTTCCTGGAAGAGGCCAAACGGGAAGGTGACCGGATGGCCGAGATATCGTTCCGCAACGCTCTGGCGGTCGAGGAAATTCACCACACCCTGTACACTCAGGCCCTGGAAGCCTTAAAGGGGGGCAACGATCTGAAGACGCAGCCGGTGTACGTGTGCGAAATTTGCGGCAACACGGTTTACAATGTGGTCCCGGACAAATGCCCGGTCTGCCTGGTCCCTAAGGACCGTTTCACAACGATTGACTGATTTGCGGCCCGGCTGCTCTGCCTGCGGACCGGCAGCAGCCGTATTTACAGGGTAATACAAATTAGCGAATGCGTGCTACGAAAAGGAGGTTGGATGTATGGCTATTTCATTGGAACCGGTAACGAAGGTGAGTAAAGAATTAAAGGAATTATTGAACAAGGCCATTGCCCGGGAGATTCAGGTCAGCGTTCAGTACATGTGGCAACACGTCCAGGTTAGGGGTGTGAAGGCGGTTGCCGTCCAGGATAAATTCAAGTCGACGGCCATCGACGAAATGAAACATGCCGAAAAAATCGCTGAGCGACTCTGGTATCTCGGCGAAACACCAACAACCAAGCCGACACCGATAGTGGTCGGGGACAGCCTGCAGGAGTTCCTGGCGCTTGACGTCACTGCCGAAGTGGAAGCAGTCGAAATGTACAAGCAGATCATCGAACTTGCCACAGCGGAAAAGGATTTTACCACGGCTCATCTATTCAGGGAAATATTGGAAGAAGAAGAGGAACATCACGATCTCTTTACAACCATGCTTGAAGAAGTCTGAGAAAGACAAATACAATCCCGAAGAGCATCGCTGAATCGATTGGAAGGGGAGGAGGAGATTGTCATGCAAGCAATATTTGACGCACTTGCTGCTGACGAAAAGATGAGTACGCTTGTCAGAGTCTTGAAAAAGGCCGGCCTGGATGAAATGCTGCAAGGCGATGATCGCTTTACCCTGTTTGCGCCGGATAACGATGCTTTCATAAGGATGGATATTGAAAAGGATCTGGACGATCCGGAAAAGCTCAAATCAATTATGAAGTATCATCTTGTTTCCGGTAAATATTCAGCCGCGGATATCAAGGAAATGGAAACACTCACAACAACCGAAGGCAAAGCACTGACTATCACACTGGATGAGGGATCTGTCGTCGTGGATAATGGGAAATTCATAAAAACTGATATTGAATGTTCGAATGGCGTCATTCAAGTAATTGACAATGTTTTTAAGCCACAACTTTCAGGTTGGTATCGCGATGAATGATTGACTTTGATTTGTTTTTTGGGAGTATTTACCCATCCACTCAAAAGGTAAAATATCACAAGAAAGTGATGAGCTGCAGGGGTGGCCGGCTGTTTTGAATTTGCTTGACAGAGTTGACCTGTTTGGATAGCCTTACCCCACATATCCGCTCTAAGCGGAGCTGAATATCGGATCACGGTGCCCGCAAGGGCTTGATAGGGAAGAGGGGTGAAAATCCTCCGCGGTCCCGCCGCTGTAAGCGATGACAAAGGGCAGTATGCCACTGGTTGAAAGACCGGGAAGGCGCCCGGAGGACGACTCGCGAGCCAGAAGACCTGCCATGATCTTTACCACTGACAAAACTTCCCGGGGAACTGGGAGTGTGGAACGCGAATTTACAGGACTCTTGAATACGGAAAGTCCGCATGCCGACGGTATGCGGACTTTTTTTATGATCATTCTCCTGTCATCAGCGCCCAAACTCTTTTCATCCCCGGCAGCATTCCTCGATGAAAGGAGTTTGTCCCATGCCGTACCAAGCAAAACAAACCTCAAGCGGAATGTTCTTAAACTCCTCCTGATTGAGCCATCCAAACTATTTTTGCGGCAAGCTATATACAGCTGATGCGCCTGGGGGTGGTGATACTGGGATTGACATTGACGCCAGCACACCGGTACCCTGTTCCTCTCCCACCTTGGGGGGTGGGAGAGGCTTTTTTTTACAATAAAAACTGTTTTAAGGTGAATGGTTTGTTATGGAGCTTGGATACTGACACAAGCCGCACGGGGAGGTTTTGTGGTGAATAAGAACATAGCTCAAAATTCGGATGTATTCCAGCAAGTGAATATAAAAACTCCGGTCATGGAAGCCTGGATCGATTCACTGGCGGATATTGCTGTTTCGCTCCGCCTGCAAAAACATTCCAAGATAGTGGACATTGAACAGGACCATGCCTTCGTGGAAAAAAACGGCGCTCTGATGATGGCCACAACCGTTGCCGGAGAACCGGTGCATATGGTTGTTCCCGATGAGATGTGGAGCTATAGAGATGATGAAAGTCTGTCACGGGACAGGCAGACATCATTATCTGAAATCGGTGCGTGATGTCCGGTGGGAAGAATCGGGATAAACTGAATTTGCTTGACAGAATAGACTGCTTTGGATAGCGTTCTACAAACATATCCGTTCTAAACGGAGCATATATTGGATCACGCGCCCGCAAGGGCTTGATAGGGAAGAGGGGTGCAACTCCCCCGCGGACCCGCCGCTGTAAGCGATGACGAAAGGCAACATGCCACTGGTTTATGAACTGGGAAGGCGCCTGGAGGATGACTCGCGAGCCAGAAGACCTGCCTGATCTTTACCATTCGTAATTCCCGGGGGACTGGGAGAGTGGAACGCGAATTACAGGACTCTTGAATACGGAAAGTCCGCATACCGACGGTATGCGGACTTTTTTTACGCCCTGAATCAGGGAATATTCGAAAACAGCCATATTGCCAGACATCAAAATTCATTATCCGTAAACAGGGAAGAGGAGTGCCACGTCACCGTGAAAGCTCCCGCTGCCCCGCAGCCGTAAAGGGAACGAACGCCCCACAATGCCACTGGTCTGAAGCAAGACTGGGAAGGCGGGTAAGTAGGACGCCCTGAGCCGGAAAACCTGGACGGATAAAATACCAGCATTTCCCGAGGGAGGAAACAATGCTTGCATGGAAAAGAAGAACACGTTTGCGTCATGAGCAGGACTCAGCACCGACGCACATCAGACTGAGTCATATCTTGGCCAGCCTGATACTGGGAAGTCAGCTGGCTTTTGCGCTTCCCGCAGTCGCGGCACCACCACTGATTACCGATGACGCCGGTACTGTCGATGTCGGCAAGGTGGAAATTGAGCTGAACAACAGTTATGCCCGTGACAGTGAAAACGAGAATGGTTTCAGGCTCCGCCGGGAACTGTTTGATAGCGAACTGAAGATTACAACGGGCTTGTACAAGAACCTGGGGATATCTCTGATTGCACCCTATACCTTCAGTGAACGGGCCAGAGAGAATGGCGTATTGTCCGACGACGCAAATGGGTTTGGCGATATGACGCTGGAGTTGAAGTATTGCTTCCTGGAGCTGTCCGGAATCAACTTCACCATCAAGCCGACCGTCCTGATTCCCACCGGCAAGTACAGCGCCGGCCTTTCCGGGGGGCGCTGGCAATTTGGAGGATCTCTGATCGCCACCCGTGAATTCCAGGACGGAAAGTATGCTCTGCACGCCAACCTGGGATATGAGCATCACGACTATCGAACCGATGAAATGAAAGAAGATAACCGACGCGACCTTTGGTCTGGCTCACTGGCCGCCGAGGTCAGGCTGCTGAAAGAATTGATCGCCGTCGTTGATTTCGGTTTGGCAACCAGCAAGGATAAATCCTCCGACGAGCTTTCCGCCTATGCGCTTAGCGGGCTTCGTTACGAAGTCAACGAGCACCTGGATCTGGACGTCGGTGTAAAAGTGGGGCTGACCAGACCCGAAGATGATCTGGCCATACTCTATGGTCTTGTTCTGAAGTTCTGATAACAGTTGCCAGCGCTACAAAAAGGAGAAAAACATGCACATCATGGAAGGTTTTCTACCGGTTAAACATGCCATTGGCTGGAGCGTTGCGTCTGCCCCGGTTGTCGCTTACGGTCTGTACTCCATAAACAAAAAAATAAAGGAAAACCCTGAGCAGCGCATGCTGCTGGGGGTAGCTGCCGCCTTTACCTTTGTACTTTCGGCGCTGAAGATGCCTTCGGTCACCGGCAGCTGCTCCCACCCCACCGGCACCGGCCTGGGGGCGGTGCTGTTCGGACCTTCAGCCATGGCACCCATCGGTGCTGTGGTACTTTTGTTCCAGGCGCTCCTTCTGGCCCACGGTGGCCTGACCACTCTGGGGGCCAACACCTTCTCCATGGCAATTGTCGGCCCCTTTGCCGCTGCCGCCATCTTTCGCCTGGCCCGCACCGTCCGGCTCCCCTTTGGTGTGGCAGTCTTTCTGGCCGCCTCTTTGGGAGATCTGCTGACCTACGTCACCACCTCCTGCCAACTGGCCCTGGCGTTTCCCGATCCGGTGGGAGGATTTGCCGCATCATTCGCCAAGTTTGCCGGAGTATTCGCCGTGACCCAGATACCCCTGGCAATCAGCGAGGGCTTTCTGACAGTAATCGTGATGAACGCCCTGGTGCGCTTTAACCGGGAAGAGTTGAACAGCATGAACGTTGTAACAGGACAGGAGGCACAGGCATGAAACGGTATCAGAATCTGATTCTGCTGACCCTGGTGGTAATCCTGATAGCAACTCCTCTCTGGATGGTGAAACGTCCCGCTCCGGGTCCCGATGGAAAAGAGGTGGAGATCTTCGCGGGAGCCGACGACAAGGCCAAGGACACCATTGCCGCCATTGCACCCCAGTATAAACCCTGGTTCAAGCCATTCATGGAACCGCCCAGTAATGAGATCGGGTCACTGCTGTTTGCCCTTCAGGCTGCGCTTGGGGCAGGCTTTATCGGTTACTGGCTGGGCAGTTCCGTGACCCGTGCAAAGATTAATCGTCAAAAAAGCGAAGCATGATGCTGATTGAGCAATTTTCCTATGCAAATCGCTGGCGGCGGGTCCACCCCGCCGCCAAAAGTGTTTTCACACTTTGCGGCATGATCGCTGGCTTTCTCACCCGCTCACCCACAACAGCCCTTATCTTGGCGCTGCTCCTGGTAACCGTCACCTGGCTTGGTGCCGGGATTCCTCTTAAAAGCTACCTGCGCGTCAGTGCGGCTCCGCTCTTGTTCCTGCTGGTCAGCGGCACAACGCTGGCGGTGTCTGTCGGCTGGCAAAACGAGTTTCCCTGGATCTGCCTCAACAGTAACAGAGAACAACTTCTCGCTGCATCGCATGTTGCGGGACGCTCACTGGTCTGCCTGGCCGCCATGCTGTTTCTTGCCCTGACCACACCACTCAACGACCTGATCGCGCTGTTGCGCCGGATCGGCTTCCCGGCTGTGCTGACTGACCTGATGACTCTCTGCTATCGCACCCTGTTCGTCTTCGTGGAAGCCACACACGACATCACCACCGCCCAAGCCTCACGCCTGGGATATGCCACACCCCGCCTGGCCCTGCGCTCACTCGGCACCATGGTTGCGGCATTGACGGTTCAGATCTGGCAACGCTCTCAGGCTCTGCAGTATGCGGCGCTTTCCCGGGCCAATGACGGCCCGCTCTGCTTTCTGACACCCAGTTACCCGGCTGTTGCCGGAAGTCTCTTTGTCAGCCTTCTGGCGGGGGGCGCTCTGATCACTCTGGCAATGGTGCCTCTATGACAACATCACAGAGCAGAGTTATTCTGGAAATGAGGGATATCAGCTTCCGCTACCCCAATGGCGGCCGGGGACTGGAACAGTGCTCGATCTCCTTTGAACGGGGCATGCGAACAGCGCTTCTTGGATTGAACGGCGCAGGCAAGACGACACTTTTTCTCCAGTGCAACGGGGTGCTGCGTCCTCAATCAGGTGAAGTGCTCCTTGACGGAGTGCCCCTGAATTACAGCCGACTGGGACTGCGTACTCTCCGCTCCCGCATCGGACTTGTCTTCCAGAATCCCGATTCCCAACTCTTTTCAGCCAGTGTCCGCGAGGATGTTTCCTTCGGTCCGCTGAACCTGGGACTACCTATTACCGTGGTGCGTGACAGGGTTGAGCAATCACTTGCAGCAGTCGGCATGTCCGATTTCGCCGACCGTCCGGTGCACGCCCTGAGCTATGGCCAGAAGAAGCGGGTCTGTATCGCCGGGGTACTGGCCATGGCGCCGGAGGTGCTGATTCTGGATGAGCCCATGGCGGGATTGGATGCAGCTATGCAGACAGAACTGGCAGCGGTCCTGGATGAACTCCACGACAAAGGGATGACGATCATCATTGCCACCCACGACATCGATTTCGCCTACCAGTGGGCCGACCGGATCAATGTGCTGGAAGCTGGACGCTGTGCAGCCACTTGGGATGCGATCGAATTGCCGCAGGTGATTGACAACCTGAAGCGCTTCGGCATCGGAGTTCCCAAGGTTGCGGAGCTTCATCGTCACCTGCTGGATGCGGGCTTGGTAACAGCCGGTAGCCCTATACCACGGAGCCATCATCAGCTATTACAACAGGTTTCCTTGCTTAGTGGTTTTCGTTTCTAAGATTTAGAGCCCTCAATAACCTCATTTTACCAGTTATCCCTTAACTGACTTTTCTGTTCAATTGTTTCCAATACGCTCTTGTTCCCTATGGCCTCTCAATGCATGAATGTTGGTGCTTCCCCGGCTTATCGGTCATCAATGTTCTGAAACCGCGAATATTTACCGACGTGGCATAGCCCACATGACTGCTGATGAAAGTCATATATATCGGTCGTCCAGGCTGTGAGGCTGTTCCACGAGAGATTCTGAAAGTTTTGTGTATATCGACTGTTATATTATTCTTAAATTGCACTATCAACCTGAATATAACAATAGACAGCTTTGAGCATGTCCTCACATCTGAGTATGCCCCATATAGCGTTTGTGCGGTTCCGGTACGGACGATTCAGGGCTTATTGGATTTGTTCGAGTGGGAAGCAGTTAGTTCGGTTATGGCGGATATGGATCGGTTTTCAGGTGAAACGGAGGCGTCTGACTTCGTTGTAGGCACATTCTCTACGCATGGTGCATCGGCCGGTTTCCAGGGGACACCAACTTTCATTTCTCCGCAACGCTCACAGACAATGATCGGTATCAGCGCCGAGATGACCAAGCGAATATTGAGGCGGTTTTCATGCAGCCAGCGGGCCTTGCTGACCCGTGAGGGAAGCTTTGTAGCTCCGCAGGTGGGGCATGAAAACTTGCTGCCATCTTTGCTACAAATGTGAAGTTCAGTAATTCCACTTTGTTCATCTATGGTCACATCCGAGATACGCCATTGTGACGAAAGCCCGAGAATAGCTGAGTACAATGAGTTGTCGTCCATGTCGACGTCCGGCTCTGAAAGTATAATGTTATATATAACGAGTGAGCTTAAATAACATTTTTAAGCCATGTTCCAAAAAATACTTTATCCAAACACACATTTCAAAAACAGCGTATAACGTATTGATTGACGTACTTGGTAGTTTTAGTTTGAAGCCTCAATCTGTAAACTGTCTGTATAGTTTCTTTGCCGGATTAATTTGTGAAGACGCGATCAATAACTGAAATTCGGAGTGATGTACTTGAGTGAGCATACTGAAAACCATTATTTTTTAATATTTTAACAGAAATGCTGCATCATTTCAATGCTATGGTTGAGTATTTATGCTGGTTTTGATATTGCCGTTAATCATAATTACCCAACATGAAACCTGTTCCGACCCTCCTTCTTGGCGTTGTACATGGTCTTATCGGCTTTTTTTACGAGTTCACCCTCATTTGTACCATCATTCGGATAGATGCTGATGCCAATACTGGGGCTGATGAGCAGTTCGTGCCCGGCAATTACAAGTGGATGCGCAAAGAATTCAATAATCTTTTGGGCAATCCTGACCGCCTCTTGCGGGGTATCGGGATCAGTCAGGAGTATGATAAATTCGTCGCCGCCGAAACGGGCAATACTGTCTTGATCGCGCTGGCAGCATTTTTTCAGACGCTGTGCCACTGCCTGGAGGAGCTGATCGCCGACAGTATGACCGTAGGTGTCATTGATGGCTTTAAACCTGTCAAGGTTGAGATAAAGGAAGTGCGTTGAAGGTGCTAAAAAGACTCATATTTCTTTCGCTTTCTGCTGATTTCCAAACTCCGACTGATCCCAGCTTCCCATCAGCGTCTGCAAGGATTCCGATGATAACGGTTTACTGAGAAAAAAGCCCTGCACTTCCTGACAGCTGCGTTCACCCAGGAAACTCAACTGTTCTGCAGTTTCAACTCCCTCAGCGACTATGCTCAGCCCCAGACTGTGCCCCATGTTGATAATGGTTGATACAAGGGTTTTGTCGCTCTTGTTTTCATGGATTCCTTTTACAAAGCTCTGGTCAACCTTCAGGATATCAACAGGGAGGTTTTTCAAGTGAGACAGGGAAGAGTACCCGGTTCCAAAATCATCGATGGATATCGAAACCCCCAGCTTCTTCAATTCTTTGAGTGTGCTGACCGCCTGTTCTGGGTTGAGCATGATGCTGCTCTCAGTAATTTCCAGTTCGAGACACGATGCAGCAAGACCAGTTTCCTTGAGTATGTCCCGGATAGTACTGGCCAAGTTGTTTCTCGCGAATTGCCGAACCGAGATGTTTACAGATACGTGTATCTTTTGGAATCCAGCGTCCTGCCAGGCTTTGTTTTGAGCGCAGGCGGTACGGAGTACCCACTCGCCGATTGGCACAATCAGACCGGTTTCTTCGGCAAGCGGGATAAATGTGGCGGGAGAAATCATTCCTTTTTCTGGGTGTTGCCAACGGATAAGGGCCTCCACACCGACGATCCTGCCGGTTGTCACTTCGATGCGCGGTTGGTAGTGGAGTAAAAATTCATTGCGATCCAGAGCATGCCGCAGGCCGGTCTCAAGGTGGAGGCGTTCGCTGACCCGGGCATTCATCTCCTCTGAAAAGAACTGGTAGTTATTACGGCCCTTTTCCTTGGCATGGTACATGGCCGTATCAGAGTTCTTCAGAAGTTTATCGGCCGTATCGCCATCAGTGGGGAAGAGTGTTATTCCAATACTCGCCGTAACAAACATCTCGTGGTTATCGAGCGAAAACGGCGATGTAAAGGCTTGCAGAATTTTGTCGGCAACCAAGACTGAATCTTCTGGTGCGGCGATATCATCAAGAATAAGAGTGAATTCATCTCCCCCCAGGCGCGAAACGGTGTCGGCTTTGCGCACACTACCTCGCAACCGTATGGCAACTTCCTTGAGCAGGAGGTCACCGATGTGGTGACCAAACGTGTCGTTAATTACTTTGAACTGGTCCAGGTCAAGGTACACGACAGAAAGCATTTTCTTGGAACGTTCATTCTTGAATAAAGATTGATTGAGCCGGTCAAGAAATAATGATCGATTGGGAAGACCTGTAAGTGAGTCATAATTTGCCATATGCATCAGCTCGCCTTCAAGCTTTTCCCGTTCGGAAATATCCCTGATAACCATGCAAAGTACCCGCTGATCTGCATAGGATATCAGGTTGGCATTAAGCTCCACCGCCACTGTTTTACCGTCTTTAGTAAGAAATTTTTGTTCTCCCAAAAAGCAGGTTCCCTCGGACAGAATGCGATTGATATGCCATTCAACACCCGTTTGGTCATCCACCATGACGTCATTCAAAGTCAGCGCCCCGGTTTCTTCGAACGAATAACCCAGAAGTTTCTGAAATGCGGCATTGGCTTCGAGGATGCATCTGCTTTCACTGTCGACAAGCAGAATAATATCCGATGCCTGGCTAATAACGGAGTGGTAGCGTTCTTCAGTGTCTTTGCGCTTCTTGCGGGAAATGACCAGCTTTGTATACATGAAATACCCAATCAGTGCGGAAATGAGACAGAAACCGATAATCCAGATAATGAAATAATTCACCGTCCCGACGCCCTTGTTGTAAATATTCCTCCGCATATCGACTTTGGCGATCAGCGCCGGTTTGCCAAAAATGTCGTTAATCAAACCATAACCGGTGATGGTTTCGTTCGATCTTGACCTGATCGAAATTGTGTTTTTTGCAGACAGTATAGGACTAATATCCTTTATTTCCGGGGGTTGCAGGGGGGCGTTGATGCTGAAGACAGACAGATCAAGATGACTTATATCAGCAAGGCGTGCGACCTCAGCAACTCCAAGAAAGCGCCCCATTATGATGGCTCCATGAATCGGCCCCTTGTAAGCGCTTGTCAGGACCGGGCGTGAGACAATGAGGAGCGGGCCTTCAGGGAGGAGCAGGATTCCAGACAAAACGCTGTCGGCCGAAGTATGGCGTACAAAAGGACTTGCTGCTGTCAGTTGCTTGTGAAGTGAAAAAGGAAATGGCGACTCTTTGCCCTTGTGAAGATCAAACCCCTTTGCAAAGACCATCTCCCCTGAATTCCTTACATAAGCGATTAGATTTAACCGGAGTTTAGGGAAAATTGCGTCATCAAGGTTTGCCTTGATAAAGGCTTCATTTCCATTCAGTACAAAAGCATAGGCATCATCCCATCCGGCATAATCACCGGTTGTCGTATTGATCTGCTCAATGTCATTGGTAATAGCACTGAATGACCTTTTTACATTTTCTGTAACATAATCCTGTTCCAGTTGGGCAAAGCTCTTGAGCAGGATCAAACGAGATGAGAAATGCAGAAACAAAAAAATAACAGTAAGAATTGCTGCTATCAGAAAGAGTGGCCTCGCTTTTGGGAACATAAAAAGTACCTTTAGGGGGCATGATTTGTGGGTGAAGGGCAGTGTGTTGGTGATTGTGCTATTCGTACTTTTTAATCGCAAGCAACGAACTCCTCGCAGAGAGGTCACGAGGCGTTCATTGTCAGTTATATCATTTTCATTCAATTATTCCAGAATCGCCTTGAAATTTACTTCGGCTGTGGTGAACGGACCTATTCGGAAGTTCTCAATCAGGTAGTTGATGACATTCGGGGTGATAAAATCCGGGAGGAGCGGCCACCATTTGATGGTCGTGATGCCAAGGTGCAGCAGGGTCAAGATGGACTGGCCGATGTTCAGCAGAGCGTGCATCCACCGATGGCTCCAAATACAGGCTTGTTAAGCTGGACTTTTCCGTTAGCCAGAGACAAGACCGGCATGAATATTACTTCTGAGCGCAACTTCTGAGGAGTTCAAAAATTAACTTCTCCATCACTGGCCGGCTAAAAAGAAACCCTTGCATCTCGTTGCAGCCATGCTCTTGAATGAATTCTTTTTGAGCGACCGTTTCAATACCCTCTGCAGTCACCTCAAGTTTCAGGCTTTGCGCCAGAGCGATGGTAGCTCTGACGATCGCCGCATCGTCTTCGTTCATGGCCACATCTCGGATGAACGACTTGTCTATTTTTAAACGATCGAGAGGGAATCTTTTTAGGTAATAAAGTGATGAGTATCCTTTACCAAAGTCGTCGATGGCAAGCGACACCCCCATTTTTTTAAGCGCCGACAAGACACTTACTGCCTCATCCACATTGTGCATCAGAGAGCTTTCGGTAATCTCAAGCTCAATGCTCGCAGGATTTATTCGGGACTTCAGCAATAGAGCGGCAATGTGGTCAGCCAGATTATGATCACGAAGTTGTCTGCCAGAGATGTTTATTGATATTCGTAAATGAGCCTCCTCCACCGCCTGCAGATCTTCCAGCATCTGAAACGCTGTACGCAAAACCCATTCACCTATCGGGATAATCAGTCCAGTTTCCTCGGCAATGGGAATGAAAGTATTGGGCTGCAGCTCCCCCCATTGGGGATGTAGCCAGCGTAACAGCGCTTCCATTCCGCATATTTCTCCCGTTGTTACGTTCCATATTGGCTGGTACCGCAGAAAAAACTCGTTGCGGATCAGTGCCTGACGAAGTTCATTTTCAAGCCGTAACCGTTCTTCAACCCTCAGATTTATTTCCGCAGTATAAAAATGGTAGATGTTCTTTCCGGCTTCTTTTGCGTCGTACATGGCTGCATCGGCGCTCTTGAGAAGGGTGTCGGTATCCGTTCCATCGTCCGGGTACAGGGCAATGCCAATACTGGCGGAGACAAACAATTGCTGACCTTTGATCGAGAATGGTGTGGCCAGGTCCTGCAGCAGGTTCTGCGCAACAAAAGCCGCTGCTGCAGGTGTAACGATATCTTCGAGCACGACAACGAATTCGTCTCCCCCGGTTCTGGCAATGGTGTCGGACTTTCTGATTCCTGCTTCAAGATGTTTACCCACCTCGCACAGCAGCAAATCGCCGATGGCATGGCCGAGGCTATCGTTGATGACCTTGAAATTGTCCAGATCAATGAATAATACGGCCGCCCCATGGCCATACCGTTTAGCGTCTGCCAGCACAGAGGTAAGTCGGTCGTTGAGCAGGAGTCGGTTCGGTAGTCCGGTCAGAGGGTCATGGTAGGCAAGACGTTGAATTTCTGCCTCGGCTTTTTTTAGCGAGGTGATGTCGACACTGACCAGAGCAGCGCCCCAGCAGGTTCCAATGTCACTGACCGGTGCGGCGATTTCGAAGCAGAAACGTTCGCTTCCGTTGGCGTCATAGAGAACCTCTTCCTGAACAATTTCTCCGGTCTTCGCCCTGCCAAGAGACTCGTTCCACCTTTTCCGGACGGCATCGGGAACATCAAGATCAGCGAGAAGTTTGCCGAGCATATTCCCCCAGTTACTGATGCATGCCGGATTCTGCATGATGATGCGTTTTTCCCAGTCATACGCCCAGAATTCAAAGGGAAGATTGTCCACAACAGCGCGCAAACGAGCTTCCTGCTCCCGTATCATCTCTTCCGCACGCTTGCGCTCAGTGATGTCTATCAACGTTTCCAGAAGTTTATCTTTTCCGTCAATCCGGATATGCCGGACTGATTTAAGAATCGGCAGACGACTACCATCGGCTCTCAACAGAATACGATCAGAGCTATCAACGTCTTGACCGTGATCAGTCACGGGACAGCTGCCTTTCTCAGCAGGACAGAGGAGGTAATGGCATACACTGCCGATGATCTGATCCTCTGTACCTTCAAAGAGTTCCAAACATTTATTATTCACCTGTTCAATGATGTGTGTATGTGCATCAATGATCACAACGCCCGCATCAATACTCTCAAGCAATATGTCTTGCAGGGAGTTTATCTCTCTTTGTTTGTCCTCCTTCTGTTTGCGCTCAGTGATGTCAATGATAAAACCATAGAAATGGACTGTACCGTCTTGCCTCTGCTGGGGTAAGGCAACGCCATACAGCCACTTCAGCCCCTGGCGGGGAAGCAGAACACGGAATTCACATTCCCATTTGTTGATTTTTTCTGTTGCATTGTAAAAGCTGGCAAGAGTCCGTTCGCGGTCATCGGGATGAAAGCGTTCAACAATCGCCGAAATATCTGAGCGGATCTGGTCGGGTGTTACTTCGTAGAGTTCTTGAAGTTTATCGCTCGAATAAGGGGTACAGATCGTGCCGTCACGAAAGACCAGAGTCTGAAACAGAACCCCGGGCACTTGGTGGGAAAGGTCGTTCAGCAGGTTGAAGCTTTGAAGCAGCGACTTTTCAGCCTGTTTCTGTTCGCTGACATCCCGAAACAGACCCTGCATAACGTCTCTATCACCAAGCTTTGTGATGGAGTGCTTGATGTGCACCGGGATTTTTCTGCCACTTTTGGAAACAACAATCGCTTCCGCGTGGTCGATCTGGTCATGCAGTACGACAGTTCTCTTGAACTGTTGTTCAAAATACTCCTCCATTTCAGGAGGGTGCAGCCAAGTCTGGTGTTTTCCAATAATTTCCTCACGGGAATACTCCAGCATTTTTTCCGCAGCCATGTTGCAGTTAATCAGGGTTCCGGTAACGGCATCTGCCCAGAATATTGCATCGGAAGCCCCTTCAAATGCCACGCGAAAGTTTTCCTCACTTTGCTTCAGGAGCGACTCGCTCTGTTTCCGTTCGGTAATGTCGATTATGGCACCAACCATACGGGAAGGAAGGCCCTGATCGTCGTACTCAACTATTTTACCTCTGTCTTCTATCCAGCGAACTGTGCCGTCCTTCAATAGCACCCGGTACTCGATGACCGATACGTCCAATTTCCCTTGAAGACGCTCCTGAAACACATGCAAAATGTGATTGTAATCATCGGGATGGACATACTTTTTCAAAAATTCGGAGCTGAAAACATTTTCATCCGAGGCGCAATCTGTCAATTCACAATAACGCGGACTGAGATAGCCCCGTTCGGCTTTCAGATCCCAGTCCCAGAAGCCTTCAGAAATAATATCCAGGAAATATTTGAATCTCTCGGCATCCATGAAATCCCCAAAACCATGTCGCATGTAGTGTAGAACGGGCAAAATGAGTGACCTATTACCGGACAACGGGAATCAGTTCGATGGTTTCAGATATATGGTGGAAATGTCAATATCTGGATGATTTTCCAGAAACAATCTTTTCTCTAAACTTAATTAAGTATAGATCGTTTTCCAGTAATTTCTGCTTATTTTCGGTTTTATTGTTTAATCTGCTCTGGCGCATCCTCAAGGCAAGAAACGCTGATAATGACCTGCCGAGGAATATTTGATGATGAACGAGGCAGGCAAACAGCCCTCATTAAAACATTTGCCTGCAAAAACCAATAATTCTATAGTGGAATGATAGAACCACCTGAAGAGAGGGAGGAGTCGGAGCAAAAGATGACCGAGTAC
>JACAAY010000100.1 GCA_013377095.1 Desulfuromonadales bacterium | reverse complement strand
TAGCCTTTTCAAGTCTCACCGGCAGAGCCGGTGGTTTACTGAAAGACATCAATTACAAAAAAATATGCCGTGCGGACAGTTGACATTGTACCTGTCTTTACTAAGCTTGTTTCAGCAAGCAGCCACCGGGCAAAATAAACGGCAGAAAGGATCACTTCATGAAACTACCGGTAATATATGCTGACGGAACGGCGGGAGCTGTGAATAGCCACAATCTTGATATCCTTCTTCGGACAAGGAGCCTCTTATCTTTCAGGCGTTCAGACGGGTGGTGCCGGGTCTATGTCGATGAACTGCGGGACCCGGAACGGAACAACAAGTACATCGGGGTTGAGCGGAGACAAGGATTGAGTTGATGACAGAATGACAGGGGGCGCTTTGGAAGCGCCCCACTTTTTGACTTGGAAAAGCGGTGAGCCCTGGTCCGACGGCATGATAGAACCTATTGGCTCAAGTGACCTTCCCCCCTGATACCTGTCCATTGCAAACTTAGTGATTTCGTCCTTTTAAATGTCCAAATGTCAAACCTGACCCAAAGGCCCCCACAGGAAATGAACAGGGAACCCGTTGAAAATCCAAGGGTCATCAAATCTATCCGATCAGTTGTGGAAACACTGGACAACGAGATCGAGGAAATAGCCAAACTTATACGAGATCACATCAACAACAACCCGGATCTCAAACATAAAAGCGACCTTCTTAGAACCATTCCAGGTGTCGGTGACGTCACAATCGAGGCCGTACTTTCAGAAGTTAATGGATTTGAGAAGTTTACCTCAGCAGCACAGGTTGTTTCCTATATAGGACTTTCTCCTCGTGAGAAATCATCTGGCTCCTCGGTCAGAGGCAAGGCCCATATCTGTAAAACAGGGAATAGACGCCTAAGAAAAGTTCTCTTTATGCCAGCAATGGTCGCTATCCAGCGCAACCCTGCCGTTAAAGCGCTATATGACAGACTCAAGGCTAAATCAAAAAACGGCTTCATAATCGCTTGCGCATGCATGAGAAAACTGATGCATATTATCTTTGGGGTCATAAAAAGCAATCAGCCATTCGACCCTTGCTTACACCTCATTAAAGGTTGACATAGATAACGGTATCTTCAGATTCCGCCTCACGACGGATACCCTTGCCGTCCGGCTAACGGTTCCCACCATCAGGGTCCGTAGAGGACTTTCACCTCCAAGTCAAAAATCAACCACCACAGTTGATCATTCGTTGCAAATGCAACACGCGCCATGCCAGGCGCACACGGGTCACTGCGTGATCTGCGCGGCGGGTTTATGCCGCGTCAGTGTCTGCGCCGTTGTTGGACATTTTAAGGTTGGACACGTATATATTTCTCTTCCATATTTTTGCCATCGGGGAGAAAGAGCAGGCGGTTCCCCTCCAGCCGAAATTCTCTAGTGACAGACGGCATACCGTCGAAATCGATTTGCAGAGATTGGCCTTGCACTGCAAATTTGCCTTTTACGGTGTCAAAAGGGACGCTGAGTTGCGCCAATCCATTTGTAGTGTATTGCATCGTAGCCATTCCACCAGCGTAGTGTTTGAATGACCAAACGCCAACGACAGGATGCGCATTCGTAGCAGTAATTGTGGAACGAGTCATTTCTTGTCGCGTTGTCTGATCAGAAGGATTGAGTATTAGCTTGTCGCCCACAATTTCGAAAGGCGCTGAATCAGTTTGCTCTTTTTCGCCTTTCAAATTTGTCTTCATCATTTGGCCTTCGATTTTGTAATCGAAATCAACAAGCGCCCCGAAAGAGCTCATCACAATTCCACTCTCTTCAAAATAGTATCTCGTGCCCAAGCCACCCTTTGTCCTGGCTACTGAGGCCCACTTACCGACAAGTTCGCTTTGGTCACTTGCTGAACAGAGACCACCTAGAGATGTCATCAGGAAGGCCGCAAGCAAGATTGGCATGATCAATCTTTTCATTTTTGCCTCTTTTGTTATTGTCAAACGCCATAAGGCACCAGCGGCGGAGCGCCAGTGAAGACCGCTGTCGCCGCTAGTTAGGGCTTGTAGCCGCCTGTCAGATCCACTTTCGATTCAATTTTCTGCAGACCAATTGATTCTTTTACTCTGTACCCAGCTTCCACGTAACCGGCACCACCGACAACGCGTGAGTTGTCAGCGAAAGTTGCAATCACCTCATAAGCTGACTCAGCAGGTGCATAGACTCTAAGGGTTCTTGTTTCTCTTGGTTCAAGTCCGCTTATCTGGTAGAGGACTTTTCCTGGCCTGCCAAATTCCTGCTTAATCTCGATGGATTGAATCTTCTTCGTTGTGTTGTTAGTGAAGTCGATGGTAACGATTGGCGAGCCTATGTGGAGAACAGTGGCAGTGAATGCTCCCGCTGCAAATACAACAACAAACGAAATCAGTAGGATGATTTTTTTCATCATTTCTTTCGTACCCCAACTCGTTGATCATAGGTTTCCCTATATAAGTAACTTGTTACCTATACAGGATGCTTATTACCTATATAAGCCACTTCTCCGCAGCGTCTACTCGGCCAGAATTCCGACCTTATTGATCAAAAGAAAAGCCGCCTGTCTGCAACATGCTGACAATGGCGGCTTTCGGTTCAACCTGATTTCCCAAGGGCAGTGAGCCCATCCCTCTACTCCTCGAAACACATAAAATTACGCTACGCTAATACACCCATTCACACGGCAAGTCAACCGGGAAACACCGTAAGCATGAGGCTCAACTCACGTTTTTCATCGGTTTGGTTTATGCGGCAATTAAAAATCTCCCTCATCTGCCTTTTCGGGGCACCTTCTCCCTGAGGGAGAAGGGATACCAACCAGCTCCTCTCCCACGGGGAGAGGCTAGCCAAAGGCCGGGTGAGGGGACAAGGCAGAGGTATAACTCTGATGCAATTACCAAACCGGACAGTACTGACTTTTTTGTGCCATCAAACGCACAAGCCGCCACCCCTGGGAAGGAATGGCGGCTTGTGAATGGCTGAAAACAAGGTTCGTTCGCTATTCGTCCGTCAACCGCGTCACAACTTCGTTGGAGAGTTCACTCTCCACCAACTGTCCGCCGGGCATCCTGACAACGGATCGGACAACATAGACATAGCTCAGCTTCCGGTCGAGCCCACTATCCGTGAAGCTCTTGCCGCTGATCGGTTCCCTGTTGAGCGCTACATAGGGCAAATGATCACCCTTGGGAGCACGGTAGAGGTTATAGCCCACAAACGTCCCCTGCCCTGGCGGAACACTGCTGAAGAGCAGTTGGATCTCGACCGGGTCAGGCACGGCCTTCAGCTCCGGAGCCGGGGGAGGTGCAACCATTGCCGTTGTTACCGGTGCAGACGCCTGACCATCGACGGCATCTTTGGTAAAGGGCTTGACCGTGTAGCTGTACTGATCACCGATTCTCACGTCACTGTCCAACAGCAGCAGCATACCACCGAACCGCTGCACGCCGCTCTCCAGGGGTGCTGGTTCCAGGTACAGTTTCCGGAACAGGACGAAGTCCTCCGAACAGGCGTTGCAGCCCGGAGCCTGCCCGGCAATGGTGGTGCGTTTGAATATGGTCACGCCGTCCAGATTTTTAAGATCACGTCCGGAGCGGTCCTTGCGGTTCAGCACAAAGGAAATCTTCATGGCTTGGCCGACCTGGCGGACAGTCACGGCGGTCGGTGGCGCGGGCAGCAGCATATCGGGGTAAATCAACGGCCCCTTCTTGCCGCAGGCGGTCAGCATCAGGACGACAAGCAGTAAACGAACAAATGTGCGCATGGATGGCCTTTCCGTATAAATCACTGGTCTGTTATTTGGCTGTTCCGGGGGTGGGAGCGGGAATACCGGGGGCGGCCATGGAAATCTCAAAAGTATTTCCGGATTGTGAGAAGCGTACCCGGTCCTTCATGATTTCGCTGATCCTGGCTCCTCCCACGACACTCCCTTCCTTCAACAAGAATCCATTGATCACGGCACGCCTGGTCTTGCGTTCATCCCCCCAGGCGATACCGGAAACCTTGATATCCGCGGGAGGGGCTGCCAACACAGCGGGAGCGCGGCGTGACACGGCCTGCGATGATTCCGATTCATCCCGTTCAGCGCGGAGTCTCGCCGCTTCACGTCTCTGCTCGGCTTTGGAGGGCAGGCGGACCGATTGCTGGACGACCATGGCTTTGTCTTTAGCGCCACCCGCAGCCGGGGATGGCGGGCTGTGGGGAACGGGTCGGGGAGTCGCCTGTGCCGCCGGAGGCACCGCAACCACAGGGACAGCGGGTGGCACAGGCGGAAGTACCGGTGCGGCAACCGGTTGCTGCTCCGGTGGAGCAAACCTGCGAAACGCAACCGGGGCAGGCTTCCGGGGGGGAGAGAGCAGAAGCCAGGTTCCGGCAACGGCAACCAGCGCAGCAAGCACCGCCACAGCAACAAGCTTCCACGCCCCACCCCGCATGGGGCGGGGACGCTCCTCCCGGAACAGGTCGCCGGAAATTTTTGTCATCCCCGCGGGAACGGCCTTACGCACCTTTTCATGCTCATTTTTTTTCAATGCATCGAGAATGTAGCTCATGATTCTGGGTCACTTTCCGGCGCGCAGCCAGGCAACAATGCGATGCACCCACCCTCTCCGTCCGGTGGATGGATAGGTTGCGGCAATAACCTGGCTGACAATGGAGCTGCTCACAGCCAGGTTTTCCCGGGTCCATGCAAAAACCAGGGCTTGTTCGCAGACAACATTTATTAGTCGGGGGATACCCTGCGAAAAACGGTAAATCTTCTTTACCGCACGGCGGGGAAAAAAGTCGGGGATGCGGCAACCTGATATTTTCAGGCGGTGCTGGATATACTCATTGGTATCGTCCAGCCCCATGGGGGTCAGACGACAACGGACCGTAATGCGCTGGCAGAGCTGCCGCAGGTCGTGCCTTCCCAGCAGCTCATCCAGCTCGGGCTGGCCGGCCAGAATAATCTGGATCAGCTTGTCCTGTTCGGTTTCCAGATTGGAAATCATGCGCAGCTGTTCCAGAACATCAGGCGTCAGATTCTGGGCTTCGTCAATAACCAGCACCACGGTGCGGCCGGCCGCATGCTGCTCCAGGAGAAAGCGGTTGAGGTTTTCCAGGTAGGCGAAGCTGTTCTTCTCGTCGACCTCCACGCAGAATTCGCGACAAATGGCGACCAACAACTGTTCCCCCGAAAGGCAGGGGTTGAAGATCAAGGCACTGCGGTACTTCTCCGGCTCAAGCTGCGTGAGCAACGCACGCAACAGTGTGGTTTTGCCGGTGCCAACTTCACCGGTCATGGCAATGAAACCGGCATGGGTCTCGATACCGTACACCAGGTGAGCAAGTGCCTCACGGTGGTTGCTGCTCAGAAAAATGAAACGCGGATTGGGCGTTATGGTAAACGGTTTTTCCGAAAAGCCGTAGAATTCACAGTACATGATTGGTTCCCGGCGCTATCTCTATCCTGCGGAGAGCTACTATTTGCCTTCCCGGCAACGGACGATCTCACTCCAGACCCGCTCCCGCGCCGTTCCACCCGGCACGTTGCGGGCATTGATACAGGCTTCGACGGTAATCGCCGCGAAGATGTCCTTGTCAAAACGAGGCGAAAAAAGCTGCCACTCGGTCAGGGTAAGCTCCGTGAGTTCCATCTCGTTTTCGACACAGTAGGCCACCGCCTTACCAACCGCTTCATGGGCATCCCGGAACGGCAAACCCTTGCGCACCAAATAGTCGGCCACGTCCGTGGCGGTGGAAAAACCCTGCCCCGCTGCCCTGCGCATGTTGGCAGGGTAGAGCTGCATCTCCCTGATCATATCGGCAAACACCTTCAGGCTGCCCTTGACCGTGTCGATGGTATCGAAAAGCGGTTCCTTGTCTTCCTGCATATCCTTGTTGTAGGCCAGCGGCAGGGATTTCATCACCGTCAGCAGCGCCATCAGGTTGCCGTAGACACGCCCGGTCTTACCCCGCACCAGTTCCGGCACATCGGGGTTCTTTTTCTGGGGCATGATCGAAGAACCGGTGCAGAAGCTGTCGGACAGTTCGATAAACTTGAACTCACTACTTGACCAGAGAATCAGCTCCTCCGAGAAGCGCGACAGATGCATCATCAGGATCGACGAGACTGACAGGAACTCCAGGCTGAAGTCGCGGTCGGACACCGAGTCCAGCGAGTTGCGGGTAATTGAGGAAAAACCGAGCTGCTCGGCCACATACTCACGGTCGATGGGAAAGGTCGTGCCGGCCAGGGCACCGGCACCCAGCGGCAGCACATTGACCCGTTTGAGACAGTCCTCCAGCCGGGCGCTGTCACGTTTGAACATCTCCACATAGGCCATCATGTGGTGGGAAAACAGGATCGGCTGTGCAGTCTGCAGGTGAGTGAAACCAGGCATAATCACATCCAGGTTCGCTTCCGCCTGTTTCAGAAGCGCATCGATCAGCAGATCGATATAGGAGACAATTTCCACGATCTCGTCCCTCAGATAGAGGCGGATATCCAGGGCCACCTGATCATTGCGCGAGCGGCCGGTGTGCAGACGCTTGCCCGCCTCGCCGATTGTTGCCGACAGACGCGACTCAATATTCATGTGGATATCTTCCAGGCTGATGGAAAAATCGAACGTGCCCTCCTCGATCTGCTGCAGGATCTGCTGCAACCCCTCGATGATGGCCTCCACGTCACTCTGCGGAATAATGCCCTGCTTGCCCAGCATACGGGCATGGGCAATGGAACCACGGATATCCTGGTGGTACAACCGTTTGTCAAACTGGATCGAGGCGGTAAATTCTTCAACAAAGGCATCGGTGGGCTGGGTAAAACGTCCACCCCAGAGTTTATCTTTCGACATGTTCCGCTCCCGCTTATTTTTTTCGATTTCCCTGCATCAGCGATCTGATCCGTAAACGGAGCGAATTGATCTTGATAAAGCCCTCGGCATCGGCCTGGTTGTATACTTGGTCCTTCTCAAAGGTGGCAAAATCCAGGTTGAAGAGCGAGTTGGTCTCGGATTTGCGCCCCACTGTCCGGCAGTACCCCTTGTAGAGTTTGAGCCGTGCCACGCCATTGACGCATTTCTGCGATTCATCCACCAGGGTCTGCAGCATCTCCCGTTCCGGTGAGAACCAGTAGCCGGCATAGACCAGACGGGCGTACTCGGGAATCAGGCCGTCGCGGATACGCATGACTTCGCGATCCATGGTGATCTGCTCGACAGCGGAATGGGCTTCACGCAGAATGGTACCCCCCGGTGTCTCGTAAACGCCACGGGACTTCATGCCAATGGAACGGTTCTCCAAAAGGTCAACTCGACCGATGCCGTGCTCACCGCCCAGATAGTTGAGATGGGCCAGCAGCTGGGCCGGGGTCATTTTTTCACCATCAACGGCCACGGCATTGCCGTTTTTGAACTCGATCTCCACATACTGCGGCTTGTTGGGAGCCTTTTCCGGCGACTTGGTCAGCACATACATTTCCTCAGGCGCCTCGGCCCAGGTATCTTCCAGGATGCCCCCCTCAAAGGAGATGTGCAGCAGATTACGGTCGGAGGACCAGGGGCGTTTCTTGGTCACCGGCACCGGGATGCCGTTCTTTTTAGCGTACTCTATCAGCGCCTGGCGGCTGTTCAGGTCCCAGGTTCGCCAGGGCGCCACGACCTTGATGGCCGGGTTGAAGTGGTAGTAGGCCAGTTCGAAACGGACCTGGTCATTACCCTTGCCGGTGGAGCCGTGGGATACCGCGTCACACTTCTCCTTGGCGGCGATTTCCATCTGGCGCTTGGCGATCAGCGGCCGAGCAATAGAGGTACCCAGCAGATAGTGGCTCTCGTAGATGGCGCTGGCGCGAAACATGGGAAACACGAAGTCCTTGACAAACTCTTCACGCAGATCGTCGATATAGACCTTATCCGCACCGGTGGCCAGCGCTTTTTCGCGCACCGGATCAAGTTCATCCCCCTGCCCCAGATCGGCGGAAAAGGCAACGACCTTGCATCCGTATTCATTCTTAAGCCACTTGAGGATAATCGAAGTATCCAAACCGCCGGAATAGGCCAGGACAATTTTGTTGATTTCCATTTTCTGCTGTGGTGCCATGTGGTTCTCCTTACCAGATTAATTGATTGCAGTGGATGTCACGCGTGGTAACTCTCCGAACGCGGCGAGCGCGTTCAAACGCGGGAAAGAGGCGTCACTGATCGCCCATCAGGGTGACCATGATCGCCTTCTGCACGTGCAGCCGGTTTTCTGCTTCGTCCCAGACCTGTGAATGTTTGCCTTCGATAACCGAATCGGATATTTCCTCGCCACGATGGGCTGGCAGACAGTGCAGCACCAGGTGGTCCGGGTGCGCCAGTCCGCACAGCGCATCATCCAGACAGTAGCCGCTGAATGCCAGCTGACGCTCCTGCTGCTCAGCTTCCATGCCCATGCTGGCCCAGACATCGGTATTGAGCACGTCGGCGCCCCTGACCGCCTCGTGCGGATCACTGGTGAGCGTCACCCGGCCGGGAGCTGTACCTTCCGCCCAGGCCATGACGCTCGCATCGGGCTCATACCCCTTGGGACAGGCCAGCGCAAGATCAAAGCCGAAGATGGCAGCCGCTTCGATCCAGGTGTTGGCCATGTTGTTGCCGTCGCCGACCCAGGCAAATTTCTGTCCTTCGTAGGTGCCCTTGTGCTCGATGACCGTCATGATATCGGCCATGATCTGGCAGGGGTGGTAGAGATCGGTCAGGCCGTTGATAACCGGCACGGAAGAGTAGGCTGCCAGCTCATCCACGATCTCCTGGCCGAAGGTGCGCACCATGATGCCATCGCAGTAGCGTGCCAGAACACGGGCCGTGTCCTTGACCGGCTCGCCGCGTCCCATCTGGGATGTTCCCGATGAGATGAACAGGCCATGGCCACCCAGCTGATAGATACCGACCTCAAAGGAGATGCGGGTACGGGTGGATGATTTGTCAAAGATCATGGCCAGGGTCTTGCCCTTGAGCAGGCGGTGTTTAATCCCCTGTTTCTGCTTGTGCTTCAACTCTACGGCCAGGGTGAGCATGTTGTCCAGCTCTGCCTTGGTGTAATCATGCAGTGTGAGAAAATGTCGCGCCATTGGTAACCCCTTTTTATGCCTCGACCTCGGCCAGAATGCAGTCGAGAATGGTAATCATCTGTGTGACGTCCTGCTGTGTAACAATCAGAGGTGGCACAAAACGCAGCACCGTATCATGAACCACATTGAGCAGCACCCCCCGTTCATGTCCCTTTGTAACAATTCCGGCAGCCGGTAGAGCGAGGCTCATGCCGATCATCAAGCCAATGCCACGCACCCCTTGCACAAAGGGATATTTTTTTGCCAGAGTCTCCAGCTCAGCCAGAAGAAATCCACCCATTTCAACGGTATGCGCAAGCAGGTTTTCTTCCAGGATGGTGCGGATCGTTGCAATGGCAGCCGCGCAGACCAGCGGATTGCCGCCAAAGGTGGAGCCGTGGGTCCCGGGGGAAAATGCGGCGGCAACCTCGTTGCGGGCCAGCATGGCGCCGATGGGTGCCCCTCCGGCCAGGGCTTTGGCCAGAGTCATGATGTCAGGCGCGCAGTTGAAATGTTCGTAGGCAAACAGCTTGCCGGTCCGCCCCATGCCGACCTGAACTTCATCAAAGATCAACAGCAGGTTGTTCTGGTCACAGATCCGGCGCACTTCACGAAAATATTCAGCCGTGGGAATGTTGACCCCCCCCTCGCCCTGGATCGGTTCCAGCATGATGGCGCAGGTGGCGGGTGTAACTGCCGCTTCCAGCGCCTCAACATCATTGAAAGGAACGTGACTGAATCCATGCAGCAGCGGATCAAAAAATCGCTGGACCTTCTCCTGACCGGTTGCCGAAACGGTTGCCATGGTCCGGCCGTGGAAGGATTCGGTGGCGGTGATGATCTCGTAACGTTGCACCCCGTAATTGTCACGACTGTATTTGCGGGCCAGTTTGATGGCAGCCTCATTGGCCTCGGCTCCGCTGTTGCAGAAAAAGGCCTTGTCGGCAAAGGAGTGTTCGCATAGCAGTTCGGCCAGTTCGATCTGCTGCGGAATCTGGTACAGGTTTGAACAGTGGATCAGTTCAGCGGCCTGTTGTTGCAGGGCCGCCACAACCCGCGGGTGGCAGTGTCCCAGATTATTGACCGCAATTCCGCCCAGGAAATCCAGGTATTCCTTGCCATCGGCATCCCACAAGCGACACCCCTGCCCACGCACCGGCACCAGGGGAAAGCGACCATAAGTCTTCATGATGTAGGTATCAGATTTTTGTATCCACTGTTCAGAATTCATGGTCTCCCCTTTACCTCTGGATCTCGGTCCCGATGCCCACATCGGTGAATATTTCCAGCAGCACGGCGTGCTCCACCCTGCCATCGATGATATGGGCTTTCCTGACCCCACTGCTGAGGGCATCGGCGCAGCACATCACCTTGGGAATCATCCCGCCGGTAATAGCTTCCTCCTGAATCAGGCGATGCATATCCGCCACGGCGATACTGGAGAGCAGGGAACCGGCCTTGTCCTTGACCCCTTCGATATCGGTCAGCAGAATCAGCTTTTCGGCATTGAGCGCAGCGGCAACCCGACCAGCCACCAGATCGGCGTTGATGTTGTAACTCTCCCCATCAGGACCAACGCCCACCGGGGCAATGACCGGCAGATACTTTCCCTGTTCAAGAGTCTTGATCAGGTCGATGTTAACCTTGACCACATCACCCACAAACCCCATATCCACCTGCTCCACGGTGCCATCATCGCGGCGCACGTCCTGGAGCAGTTTTTTTGACAGCAGCAGCGTACCATCCTTGCCCGAGAGACCGACCGCCCTGCCACCATGCTGATTGAGATAGCCGACGACTTCCTGATTGACCTGGCCGACCAGCACCATCTCCACCACCGACATGGTCTCCCCATCGGTGACCCGCATCCCCTTGACAAACTGGGAAACTATCCCGTAGCGCTTGAGCGTTTGGTTTATCTGGGGACCGCCACCATGGACGATCACGGCATTGATACCCAGCGACTTGAGCATGATCACATCAAGCGCAAACGACTCTTTCAGTTTCTCATCCGACATGGCATGGCCGCCATATTTTATAACAAAGGTCTTTCCGGAGAAGCGCCTGATATAAGGCAGCGCTTCCATCAAGTTGTTTGCTTTTTCAATAAGATGTTTCATGGGATATCCTTGTGCAGGCGGAACCGGCCCTACGTTCGCCGATGCATGTATGAAAAGGTGGTATTGGAAGCCACCATTCCGCCTGGCGCTGGTGTCGGAAAAAGAACTGCCATCCGGAAAGATGGCAGTTTAACGTAAAAAAGACAAAACCTCAAAAACTTATTGCAGGGGAAGCATAATGGTTACGGCAGTTCCCTGCCCAAGCTCACTTTCGATGGTCAGGGTCCCGCCATGTTGTTTGATAAACTCCCGTGCGTAAAACAGCCCCAACCCGAACCCCCGCACCTGTCCGGTGTTGTCGGGATCGATCTGATAGAATTTATCCGTCACCTTGGCGAGATCCGAAGCGGGGATGCCGACACCTGTGTCGCTCACAACCACAAGAACCCTGTCGCCAAGCTGTTCAAAACAGACCGTTATCCGGCCGGTTTCGCCGGAAAACTTGTAGGCGTTGTCAATGATCTGCTGAATGGCAAAAGAGATTTTCTGGCGATCCAGGTTTATTTCCGGCAATACTGTACGGACAAAAACCGTTTCAACACGCGTTTTGCGTTGCGCCTCCGCGGACACTTGCAGCGCTTCACCCAACATGGCTACCAGATTACTCTTTTGAAAATTCAATCCGCCACCGTCTCCCATAACCTGGCTGAACAAAAGCAGATCCGTCACCAGCCTTTCTAGATAGGCAGCCTCATCGTACATCAAGCGGGCATTATGACGAACATATTCTGCCTTTGGTCCTTCGATGTCGCTGTCCATGTTTTGCAGAAACAGGGAAATGGAGGTTATGGGTGTGCGCAGCTTATGGGAAATGATGGAAAGAAAATTGCTTTTAAGCTGGTCCAGCTTTTTCAGATCAGCCAATTCACCCCTGAGTTTTTTCTTGCAGAGCGCCTTTTCAACCGCATTCTGAACCTGCAAAGGAACGAATGGCTTGCTGACAAAATCGTCAGCGCCTTCTTTCAGAGAGGTGAGGATGGTGTCCTTATCCGAAAAGCTGGTCATGATGATCACAAGGGAATTGGGATCACGTTGTTTAATCTTGCTGAGCAAATGTAAACCACATTCTCCGGGCATCATCACATCGGTCAAAACCAGATCGATGTTCTCCTGCTCGTACACCCGCAGGGCTTCATCGCAGTTCTCTGCCTGAAAAACCCGATATCCGGGGAGCGCCCGCTCACAGAGGGTGCGTATGGCCTTTTCGTCATCGACAACCAGGATGGATGCATGCAGCACGTCCACTTCCCGGTCCCCGTTTCGACGTTTTTTCTTACCGCCTTTCAAAAAAGCCTCTCAGTCATAGCAATTCTGCCACCACGCGGGATGCTTCAGCCAGTGCCTCGGTCAGCAATTCGGGCCGGGATCCGCCTGCCTGGGCCAATTCCGGTTTTCCTCCACCACTGCCTCCAACAATCGGTGCAAGTTTCTTGACGATGTCTCCAGCCTTGATGGTCGCGCTCAGCTGCCTGGTTACCGCCACCAGCAGGTTGGCCTTGCCTCCGATGGAAGCTCCAAGAACGATCACCCCCTCGCCAATTTTCTCTTTCAGGGTATCGGAAAGATCGCGCAGTGCCTTGACATCCTCCACCTGCACCGCGACCGACAGGAGCTTCACGCCGTTGATATCCACGGATCCGGAGAGCAGGTCTCCCGAAGCTGCTGCATTCAGTTTCCCCTGTAATGACTCAATTTCACGCTGCAACTCCCTCTGACGGGCAAGCAGCTTTTCAAGCCGTTCCAGCGGGTTGCCACCCTCGGATTTGAGCAGGACTGCCATGGCTCTCTGCTCGTCCTCCATCTGACGCACGAGGGCTAGAGCCCCAACTCCGGTTTGAGCCTCGATACGACGCACTCCGGCAGCTATACCGGCTTCAGAAATAATCTTGAACAGTCCTATGTCACCACTGGCACGTACATGGGTGCCACCGCACAACTCCATGCTAACATCCCCGACCCTGACAACGCGTACGGTATCACCGTATTTTTCATCGAAAAGTGCCGTTGCGCCCGCCTCAACAGCACTGGACATATCCATCTGGGTGACGGAAACCGGAGCGTTATCCATGATAAAGCCATTAACCAGCGTCTCGACCTGCCGAATCTCATCGTGAGTCATGGCCATGAAGTGGGTAAAATCAAAGCGTAGCCGGTCAGCGGATACCAATGATCCGGCCTGTTTGACATGCTCGCCCAGCACCTTGCGCAGGGCTGCCTGCAGAAGATGGGTGGCCGTGTGATTGCGCGCCACCGCGGCCCGCTCCGGGCGGGAGAGTGTGAGATCGGCCGCATCTCCCTTTCTGATGGTTCCTTCCGTGATTAAGGCATGGTGTACGACCAGATCGGGGTAGGGACGGCTGGCGTCAGCAACCTCGAGGTGAGCATTACCGGTAGAGATGAAGCCACAGTCACCCTTCTGACCGCCTGACTCACCATAAAAGGGAGTTGACTCCGTAATCAGCTCAATGGTTTCTCCGGCACAGGCAGTTTCGACCTCGACGCCATCCCTGATGAGCGCCAGGACCGGTGAAATGACCGACATCTCGTCGTAACCCACAAAGGCGCTGCGCAGACCACGGGAGTACAGCTCCTTGTAGACCTGACCGATGCCCTCACCCCCCGAACCTTTCCAATGTTCACGGGCCTGCCCACGCTGACGCTCCATGCAGACTTCAAAACCCTGCTCATCAACGCAGAACCCCTCGCTTTCAACTATGTCGGCAGTCAGGTCGGTGGGAAAACCGTAGGTATCATACAGTTTGAAGAGAACGTCACCGGGAATGACATTGGACCCGGCCGCGCGCAACAGGGCCACTTCGTCATTGAGGATAGCCAGACCGCGATCCAGTGTTTCCGCAAAACGCTGCTCCTCCGCCAGAATGACCTTCTTGATGTATTCTTCACGCTCCAGGAGTTCTGGGTACGCCTCGGACATCATGTCGCGTACCGCATCGACCATGTGATACAGCATCGGCTCGCCAAACCCGAGCATCTTTGCATGCCGGGCCGCACGACGCATGATACGGCGGAGCACGTATCCACGTCCCTCATTGCTGGGCAGGGCGCCGTCGCAGATCAGAAACGTCGCTGCCCGGGCGTGATCGGCAATGACCCGCATGGAAACGGAATCCCGTGTTTCTGCACCGTATTTCTTGCCGGAAAGACGTTGGACATGCCGGATAATCCCCTGCAACAGATCGGTGTCATAGTTACTGATGACGCCCTGCATGACCGCCGAGATTCGCTCCAGCCCCATACCGGTATCCACCGACGGTTTTGGCAGAGGTGTCAGAACACCATCTGAGGAGCGATTGAACTGCATAAACACGTTGTTCCAGATTTCCATGTAGCGGTCGCAGTCGCATCCAACGGTGCAGTCAGGACTGCCGCAACCGGCAGCGGCTCCCTGGTCGTAGAAAATTTCCGAGCAGGGGCCGCAGGGACCGGTATCACCCATTGACCAGAAATTATCCTTCTCACCAAAGCGGAAGATGCGCTCCATGGGCACCCCTTCCTGCAGATGCCAGATGTCCGCTGCTTCCTGATCATCGTTATAGACGGAAACGTACAAACGGCTCTTGTCCAGTCCCAGATCCTGTAGAAGAAATTCCCAGGCAAAGGCGATGGCTTCTTTTTTGAAATAATCTCCAAATGAGAAGTTGCCCAGCATTTCAAAAAACGTATGGTGCCGTGCCGTGCGGCCGACATTTTCAAGATCGTTATGTTTGCCGCCGGCGCGCACACACTTCTGTGAACTGCAGGCACGGGTATAATCTCGTTTTTCCAGACCGAGAAAACAGTCCTTGAACTGGTTCATCCCCGCATTGGCAAACATAATCGTGGGGTCGTTCTTGGGAATGATCCCCGAACTGGGTACTATCGCATGTCCCCGATCGGAGAAAAATTTCAGAAACCGTGTGCGTATCTCGCTGCCTGTCATCTGGTATCCTTGCTGTTTAAATTTTGAACTACGCTACTTCCATTCGCATGGCCCGCAAAATAACGGACGTACGGAATCCGCGGCGTTGCAGAAAGCTCAGAACCCTGCGCTTTTCCCTGTCACTTGCTTCTGAAAAGGAAAAACCAGGGAAATGCCGCGTCAGTGCTCCACCCGCCTCGACATCTTCATTGAATTCGTCCGACAAACGGCCAACGACCTCTGACACAACATCCTCGGGAAAACCCCGCCGCAGCATTTCCATCCTGAGGCGCAACCCGAAAAATCGGCCCGAAGCCAGTGCCGACTCGGCAAAGCGTTCTGCAAAGCGACGGTCACTGATCCAGTTTTCCATTTCCAGACGCGAAACAGCCTGGTCAAGATCGGCATCAGTGAATTCGCGGGCACGCAGCTTTTGTTTAAGCTGTACTATCGTATAATCTTTGGCGGCAAGCAGTCTTAAGGCATACTGCCAAGCCCGTTCCGGAGAAGATGGTTCAGTACTTTTCAATCTCGAAGCTGTCTTTTTTTTCTGGTTGTTCATTTTCCTTGTTCTCAAATCCTTCCCAGGATGCGTCGGATGTTGAGGAAATACCGGAAACCTTTAGCGCGAAATCATCCGGGTTGGAACTCTGTCGCAAGGCCTCTTCATAGGTGATCATCTGTGACGTGTACAACTTCATCAGGGACTGGTCAAAACTCTGCATGCCATAGGAAACGAATCCTTGGCTTATGGCCTCGCTGAGCTGCTTTGTCTTATCCTTGTCATCGATGCACTCCCGCACACGGGCCGATCCGAGCATGATTTCAACCGCCGGTACACGTCCCTTCCCGTCTGCCCGGGGAACCAGGCGCTGGGAGATGACCCCTTTGATAACACCGGCCAGTTGCATACGCACCTGGCGTTGATGATAGGGGGGAAAAACACTGATGATGCGGTTGACCGTCTCGGCCGCATCCAGGGTATGCAGTGTCGACATGACCAGATGCCCGGTCTCGGCAGCCGTTAGGGCGGTCTCAATGGTTTCATAATCGCGCATCTCGCCAACCAGGATGACATCCGGGTCCTGGCGCAAGGCACCCTTAAGCGCACCGGAGAAGGTGGGAGTATCGGTGCCGACCTCGCGCTGGCTGATAATACTCTTGTTGTCGCGGTGCAGGAATTCCACCGGATCTTCGATGGTAATGATGTTGCAGGTCCGGTTCTGGTTGATGGTGTCGATCATGGCTGCCAGAGTACTGGATTTACCGGAACCGGTAGTACCGGTTACCAGGATAAGGCCACGTTCTTCCAGACACATCTTTTTTATAACCGGTGGAAGGTTGAGCCCGTCCAGGGTCGGTATGGTAAAGGAGATCGCACGAAACACCATGGCAACAGTGCCCCGCTGACGGTAGACACTTACCCTGAAACGCCCCAATCCGGGCACGGCATAGGCCAGATCAACTTCCGAGTTCTCCTCAAATATGCGGCGCTGGCGATCATTCATCATTGCCTGCGCCATGGTACCGACGACATCGGGTGAAAGACGTGGTGCGTTGGGAATAGGGTGTAACCTGCCGTCAATGCGCACAATCGGAGGCAAACCGGTTTTGATATGTACATCCGAACCTTTTGCCTTGACAGCGATGGTGAGAATTTCATTCAGCTCCATCGATTACCTCCAATTACTCTTTTATTACTACGGCCGGTTTCAGTAAATCCATCAACTTACTCTCTATATCAGCCAGTATCTCCGGGTGCTCAGTCAGATAGGTGCGGCAATTTTCTCGGCCTTGCCCGATACGCTCCTTGCCATAGGAGTACCAGGCGCCACTCTTCTCCACTATTGATTTTTCTACTGCAAGATCGAGAACGTCACCGGTACGCGAAATACCTTCACCATAGAGGATATCGAACTCCACCTCCCTGAAGGGAGGAGCAACCTTATTCTTTACCACCTTGACCTTTGTGCGCGAACCGATCACCGCATCACCCTGTTTCAATGTGGCAATTTTACGGATATCCATACGCACCGATGCGTAAAACTTGAGTGCATTTCCACCGGTTGTCGTCTCCGGATTGCCGAACATGACGCCGATTTTCATGCGTATCTGATTGATAAAAATAACGCAGCAATTTGACTTGGAAATAATGCCGGTCAATTTGCGCAGGGCCTGTGACATAAGGCGGGCCTGCAATCCCATGTGTGAATCGCCCATATCACCTTCGATTTCAGCCTTGGGCACGAGCGCGGCAACGGAATCCACAACCAGAACATCAATGGCTCCGCTGCGCACAAGCGTTTCAGCAATTTCAAGAGCCTGCTCTCCGGTATCGGGCTGGGAGACGAGCAAATCATCGGTTTTAACGCCCAGTTTGCGGGCATAACCGATATCAAGGGCATGCTCGGCATCAATAAAAGCAGCAATGCCTCCCAATTTCATCGCCTCTGCCACAATATGAAGTGCCAGGGTTGTCTTTCCGGATGATTCCGGTCCATATATCTCAACAATTCTTCCCCGAGGAACCCCTCCGACGCCCAAGGCCATATCGAGGGATATGGATCCGGTGGATATGGCATCAATACCCGGCAGGGCTTCATCGTTTCCCAACCGCATAATAGCCCCTTTGCCGAATTGTTTTTCTATTTGACCCAGGGCAAGCTCAATAGCCTTGTTCTTTTCAGCGGAAGTGCTCTTTTCGGACATATATGCCTCCAGGCAGGGAAAGGTGATTGGTGAATAAAGACTTAATAAGTAGCATATTTGGCCCGTTAGTCGCAAGAAATTATCCATTCCTGCTCGGTTAGTTTTTCAGTACACAAAAGCCCCTGCCGGTATATTTCCGAACA
>JACAAY010000010.1 GCA_013377095.1 Desulfuromonadales bacterium | reverse complement strand
CTCAATCCACTGTCCGGTTTCGCTGGCACTCAAGATCACTTCCAGCATGTTGGGAATGGAGTGTGACGAGGTTAACGAAGATCTCAATGACGCCATCGGCGAGATAGCCAATATGCTTGGCGGCAGCGTAAAGCAGGTGCTATCCAAAGGTGGCCTGGATGTCAAGCTGTCGATTCCCACGGTCATTTCCGGAGAGGACTATACCGTTAATTCACTCTCTGATACGGACTGTGTTGTGATCCCCTTCAAAACCGATGACGACAGATTTCTGGTCGGGCTGACCCTCACGAAGGAAGATTGATTCTGTTACCGCTTTTACCGATCTGCTGCCCTCCGCGGTTGAGCTGATCCCGAACCGGAAGACTGTGCACCATGGATGGTTATACCACGCTACATGAGATGTTGGAATCTGCCCTGAAGCAGGCTGGAGAAGAGAGCGGAATGCTCCTGGGGCAGGAACTTACCATAACCCTCTCTGATTCACTCACAACCAGTAAGACCGCCTATTTCGGGGACCTTGACGACGCCATTTTTGTCATCGGGGTCGATTCGCGCGAAGCATATGTCGGCCAGTTTTATCTGCTGTTCCTGTTGCGTGACGCTATTGTCATGAGCAGCACCCTGTTGGGCATCCCTCCCGCACGTATTCAGGAAAAGAGTCGTCTCGCCATCATCGAAAATGACGATATTGACGCTTTCTCCGAGATCGGGAACATGATCAACGGATCGTTCAATACGGTTTTTCAGGGAAGCCTGACGAACAAGGTCCACCTGAAGGTACTCCCGCCTAAGAAATTCATCCCTGAGATAGATCAATTATCCGAAGAGGAACCGATTCCCGAAGGGGAGTATCTGATGTTCCGCTCCCGCCTGGAGATGGCGGGTCAGGATATGAATTATCTTGATGTGTTGATACCGGTCCCGCTTGGCAACCAGTTCGATCCTCCTCCCATGTCTCCCGAGCCGGATTTGGAAGAGATGGGCTCAGGAGAAACGGTTGATGCAACTGATGTTGCCGCTGCTTCAGCGGAAAAAGCTGCCCCGGGTCTGATGGAAGAAGTTGATGCAGGTGAAGCAGGCCCCAGCATCGGTATGGGGATGGATGGGGTTGACAGTATTGTCGTGCTGCAGGATGACGATGATGCGCGTCGATTTATTGTAGATGCCATTGCGTTCTCCGGCTTTCAGGTGGTGGAGGGAACCCTGGACGATAATATCAAGGAACTTTTTGCCGGTAAAAATGTGCGCCTTGTTATTATCGGCTCGGTGGATGCTGATGACCGTGAGTTATCGGTCTGCATAAAGGTCATGGCCATGCGGCAGGATTCCCCTCCGCCAATCATGATGAGCGCTCAGCGCTGGACACGGACAGCAGCGCTCAAAGCGCTGAAATACGGTGCGCGGGATATTGTCATCACGCCATGCAGTGAAGAAGATCTGGCGGCAAAGGTGCGAAGGTTCTGCAAGTTGCCGGAATAGCAGTTCGCAATGTTCGCCAAGGGTGCAGTCCATGAACAGCGTTTCCGACATACGCTTGATGATACAACGTAGACTCATGTCGGAGGTGTTTTTCGTTGCACTTCTGGCAGGCCTTCTTTCTGTCATGATGCTGTCTTCGGCCCATGCCTCCGTACCCACCAATCATCTTCACCGTGTGTCGATCCGACCTAAAAAGACTTTTACCCGTATTACGCTGGCTCTGGAGAGCCAGCCCAACTATACCATAACCCGTCTGCCCGGCAGCAAACTGCGCATCTGTCTTGCTGATACCGGTGGCCCTCTGTTCAGGAAATTTCGTCGCTATTCCGATTCCAATATGGGTGGTATTCTTGTCTCCCGTCGTGGCGAGAGCCTGCTGCTGACGTTTCAGATCGCTGCGGGACGTGTCTGGCGTGATGTCAGCCTTGAAGGCGCCAGCGCTATTACGCTTGATGTGGGTGCGCAGTTCGGATCTCCGCAACAGGTTTCATACCGCCCGGGGAGGGAAAAGATCTGGAATGGTGTTGAAAAACTGGTACGCGACTTCGATCCACCTCTCAAATCGGAGTTCCCGTTTCTTCCCACGGACCGGCAGATCCTCAGGGGGCTGCTCGATAACGATAGTCAGGAGGCTTTTGTTGCAGCCGAGGCGGCCCTCTACAAAGGAAACCTGTCAGAGGCGGAAGAACGTTTTACCCTGTTTGCCACCCACCAGACTGCGGTCAGATCCCTGGCGCTCTATCGACTTGGCGAGACCTATTACAAATTGCAGAAGTTTTCCCAGGCCTTGGCAAGCTTCCGCGAAGCCGAGAAACTCTGGCCGGCGTATCTCAACTTCAACCCTGGTGTGACGTTTTACTATGGTGACAGCATTGCCCGTGGTGGAGATCTTGCCGCGGCACGCAGCATGCTTTCCGGTTTGATCGCCCGGCTGGTTGAGAAGAAGTATGCTCCAGTGCTTCTTGTCCGGCTCGCGGATATTCTTGTTCGACAGGGGCACGACCAGGAAGCCCTTGGTGTCTATCGTACGGTGTCTGAAAATTTTCATGATAACAAGGCCACCTGGATAGCGTTGCTGAGATTGGCAGATCGAGACTTTTTTAGCGCGACACCATGGAATTACCACAGCCTCGCAGAAACCTATCAGAGGATTTCCCGCCAGAGCAACGATATTGACCTGCGCGAAGAGTCGCTTTTTAAATATGTGTTGTTGGAATCTCTTCATGGTGAGGCCCCCGACGCGCTCCGGCAGATTGTCCTGTTCCAGAAGAAATTTCCGCGAGGAGTGTATGTGGCAGTCTGCAGGACCATGCGCGAGGTTCTGGTGGTGCAGGCTTACCGCCAATCCCAATGGGACAAGGATTCTTCAGGTCTGATCAGGTTTGTGGAAGAGCATCAGGATTATCTGGCCGGCTGCATGGAACAGCCTGACTTTTTGGTGAAGGTGGTGAAAGCCTATGAAGAGGCAGGCAGGCCCATCGAACTGGTCAAACTGTTCAGCTATCTGCTGGAACGTCAATGGGCTTCCGGCGGCGCCCCCTATATGTACGAGGTTGTGGCGGACAATGCCGAGCTTTTGGGAGATAATGTCATGGCGGAAAAGTGCATGCGCGCTTTTCTCCACAAGTTCCCCTCCCATCCCCGGGCTCGCTTGATGCTGGAACATCTTGGGGGTCTGTTGCACTCCGAAGGGAAATACCAGGATGCAAGGGACACGCTGCTGTGGTTGCTGAACAAGGGTGAGCACGCACGTCTGGCAGAGAGTTATTACTATCTAGGCCGCTCCCTCTGGATGCTCAAGCAGTTTGCTCCGGCGTATCGTTCGATAGAGCTGTTCCTGTCTTTGGGTGCCGGCCAGGGGGACAAAGTGGCCAGGTTGCTTCCCGATGCCTATTACGTGGCCGCTTCGGCGCGGGAAGCTGCGGGTGACCATAAGGGAGCTTTGCGGCTCATTGAAACGGGACTCGGAAAGCCGGATTTGGCGGGGAGAGAAGAGCTTCTTTATAAGGCCGGTGAACTTACCCTGAATGAAGGTAATAAAGAACGTGCCCGGAAATATTTCGAAAAAATTTTAAAAACAGGGAAAGATCCCGACTGGCAGAAGCTTGCCAGTCAGGCCCTGGAATCGCTCGAAACGAAGTCAACCAACAACTCCGACCGCTAAAACATGTTGCCGACGGCAGTTCTGTCAAGATTGTGACTCTGTCAACGATTTGACAGGTTTTATTTGTTTTCGTAAAATAATACCCGGCTTTGGCATATACGTGGGGGTGTTTGTTGCGCCAGGTGATATCAGAAGTATAGTGCTTTAAAGGCATGTATGTTGCATGATTACGGATACACATTTGGGAGGATTCCATGCCTATCGATGGTATATTCAATAAGACCGTAGATGTTCTTGGTAAAAGCATAGATCTTCGTGCAAAGCAACAAAACCTGATATCTTCCAATATCGCAAATGCTGAAACCCCCAACTATGTTCCCAAGGCGCTTTCATTTGAAGATGAACTTCAGGGGGCGATCAAGGGAAATCACACCGGTGCGCAGGCGCAGACAAATCCCCGGCATTTCCCTTTGAAGGGTTCAAGCAGTAACATTCAGTCTGTGAGCGGTCGGGTTCTAGAGACACCGGCCAAAACACCGGGTAAGGACGGCAACGCGGTTGAGCTTGAAGGTGAAATGGGCAGGATGATGGAAAATCAGATCATGTACAACGCTTCGGTGCAACTGTTGGCTAAAAAATTTGAGGGACTGCGCATCGCTATCAAGGGGCAATAAATGGACTTTTTCAGTGCGATGAATGTGAGCGCTTCGGCGCTGTCCGCCGAGCGGACACGGATGAATCTTATTTCCAGCAATCTGGCAAACGCCAATGCAACGAGAACACCGGAAGGCGGGCCCTACAAGCGTAAGGACGCCGTTTTTTCAGCTGCCCCGATTGAGAGCCGTTTTGCCAGGGCGCTGGATGGAGCAGCAGGCAAGGAAATCCGTCAGGTGGAGATCCAGCAGCTGATTGAAGACCAGAGTCCGCCACGCATGCAGTATGATCCCAGCCATCCCGATGCAAATCCCCAGGGATACGTGGCCATGCCCAATGTGAATATCATAGAAGAGATGGCGGATATGATCAGCGCCACCCGCACCTATGAGGCAAATGTAACAGCAGTACAGGCAGCAAAAAGCATGGCCTTGAAAACCCTGGAAATAAGCAAATAGCAGGTTCGTGATCAAATCAGCGTGCAGCGGATGGAGGGTTGAATTTATGGTATTGAACGGTATCGAAAGTGGGCTTGGAATCGGCAAGGCTTTTCCTTCGACAGGAAGCGCCAAACAAACCTCGGCGGTTGAGGGGGCCGGTAAATTTTTCAGTGAACTCGTTTCCAAGGTGAATGATCTGCAGAACCAGTCCGATTCCGCAATTCAGAGTCTTGCCAGCGGAGAAAACAAAAATCTGCACGAAGTCATGATATCCATGGAAAAGGCCAGTGTTTCCTTTCAGTTCATGTCCCAGGTACGCACCAAGGCGATTGAGGCCTATCAGGAAGTAATGCGAATGCAGATGTAATGGCGGCTGCCGTATGTACAAAAGGTTTTATTTCGATCTGTTCCGTTCACTAAGAAAGGATCCTTTTACACACAATGCCTGAAGGATTACAGAGACTCATAGAGCCGTTCATGGCGCTTTCACCCGGCAAGCGGATGCTGGTTGCCGGCGTGGCACTCCTCTCAGTTGCCGCATTTGCGGTACTGATACTGGTGACAAACCGGACAGACTTTCGACCGTTGTTTACAAACCTGAGTGCCGAAGATGCAGGTGAAATTGTCAAAAAGCTGAAGGATGCCAAAACACCTTACCAAATTACTCCCGACGGTAAAGGCATTTTGGTGCCAGCGGACAAGGTTTATGAACAGCGCCTTACCCTGGCATCCGAAGGGTTGCCGCAGGGTGGTGGCGTTGGTTTTGAAATATTCGACCGGAAAAATTTCGGAATGACGGAGTTTGTCCAGAAAATAAACTATCAGAGGGCGCTGCAAGGCGAACTCTCACGTACGATATCTCAGTTGAATGGAGTTGAACAGGCCCGAATCCATCTTGTTCTACCCGAGAAATCGCTCTTTAAGGAAAACGAAAAACCGGCCACAGCATCGGTTGTTCTGAAGATGAAATCGGGTCGCTCGCTGCGCGAAAATGAAGTCCAGGGTGTTGTTCATCTGGTTGCCTCCTCCATCGAGGGCATGGAGGCTGACCATGTTACGGTCCTTGACAGTCGTGGCAAGGTACTTAACAAGGGGAGCGGTGCATCCGATTCCGCAGCCAAAGCCACCTCAGTTATGCAGGAAACACAACGGACATATGAAAAAAATGTTGAGGAACGCATCCAGTCTCTGCTGGACCCGGTTGTGGGGCCTGGCAAAACCGTGGCGCGGGTTTCGGCAACATTTGATTTTAAACAGGTCGAGCGGGTTGAGGAAAAATTTGATCCCGAAACCATAGCGGTCAGAAGTGAACAACGCACTGAGGAGAAGGGTGCATCAACAACTGCCAGTGCAGGTGTCCCCGGAGTGCAGAGCAACCTGGGAAAAACAGCGCCGACCGGTGGCTCATCAACCGGTGGCGGCGCAAAGAATGACGAAACGCTTAACTATGAGGTTAGCCGCTCAACATCCAAAATCATTGAGCCGGTGGGAGCACTCAGCAAAATATCCGTCGCCGTGCTGGTGGATGGAAAGTATGAATTGCCAGCCGCTGTCAAAGATGGCCAGACAGCCAAGCCGAAATATACGCCCCGTTCTCCCGATGAGCTGCAGAAAATTGAAACGCTGGTAAAAAGCGCCGTGGGATTCAATACCGAGCGTGGGGACCAGTTGGCAATCCAGAACATTCCTTTTCAGGATACGGGAGAAGCGGGCAGCGTCGAAACCCAGCAATGGTGGACAAATCCATTTTTCATGTCTCTGTTCAAAAATCTGCTGATCGGTATTGGATTTCTTGCCCTGATTGTTTTTGTTATCCGGCCGCTCTTGGTCTCACTCAAAATATTGCGACCTGCGGTACTGGAATCCATTGAATCGGTTCATGAGCTGTCTGACAAATTGAGCGCGGCTGAACGTACCCAGATCTCAATGCAGATGGCGGAACAGCAGAATTTAATTGAATCGGCCAAAAAAGACCCCTACCAAGTCGCCCAGATTCTCCAAAACTGGATCGGTGAGGACAAATAATTCATACTGAATTCAGTCACAAAGGACACTATGACCGGCGCGGATAAAGCAGCCATTTTGCTCTTGTACCTGGGTAACGACGTTACCAGCAAGGTGTTTGAGCATATGGATGACGACGAAATTAAGAAGATCAGCAAGAGTATGGCCAAACTCGGCCATATTTCCCGAAGTACCATCATGGAAGTGGTTGAAGGCTATACCACCGTTGTCAACCCGGAATCAGGCATCTTTGCCCAAGGGGAAGAGTTCGTTCGCAAAGTGCTGGAAAAGGCCCTTGGTCCGGTCAAGGCCGATATGCTCATGGATGAACTCCAGGCATCCAGTTATGGCGATCTGGTGGATATTCTCGCCAATATGGATTCAAAAAGTATTGCCAACTTTCTTTCCCAGGAGCATCCACAGACTGTTGCGGTTATTCTGGCAAAACTTAAATCAAAGCAGACCAGTGAAATTATCAGCCTGCTTCCCCAGGAACTGCAAGCCGAAGTTGTGTTGCGCATTGCCGATGTTGAACAGGTGTCACCGGAAATTCTTCAAGAGATAGATGATGTCATGAAGAAGGAAATCAAGTCCATGGGCGGGACACAGCGTTACAAGGTTGGTGGCATTGATAAAGTCGTGGACATGTTCAACCATTTTGACCGTAGCAAGGAGAAGCAGATTCTTGACAAGCTGGATGAGATCAGTCCGCCGCTGGCAGAAATTATTCGTAAGCATCTCTTTACATTCGAGGATGTTTTTCAACTCGATGACCGCAGTATTCAGTCAATTATGCGGGAAATCAGCAATGACACTCTGACGTTAGCCATGAAAACCTCACCCGATGAGGTCAAGGAGAAGATTTTCAGAAATATCTCCAGCCGAGCAGCGGAAATGATCAAGGAAGACTTGGAAGTCATGGGACCGGTACGTCTTTCGGATGTTGAAAAGGCCCAGAGCGAGATCATCAAGATTGTCCGCAAGATGGAGGAAGAGGGCAAGATTGTTCTGGCCGGGCGTGGTGGGGACGATGTCCTCGTCTAGGATCATTAAATCAGCGCAGCTTGGTAACAGCAATGTCGGATCATTTGCTTTCCAGCAAATTAACCGTGCCGCTCCAGGACAGGTGGTCGAAGATTCATCCGCCGGATTTGTTCCGATGAGCATTTTCGACACATCGGAGCTGCTTAGTGGTAATACGGCTCATCACTCTGCACAACAGGTGAGCGACGAACCTTCCAGTGTCACCATGACTGAAGATGAATTGGCCCACCGCCTCTCCGAGTCCTTTGAAAAAGGTCTGACAGAAGGTAAAAACCTGGCCGAACGGGGTCTGATAAATGTATTTCGCTCCCTCAGATCCGCAGCTGAAGGCGTGCGCGCCTTGAGGGAAAAGGTCATGCGGGAATCCGAGGACGACCTGATCGACCTGATCATGAAAGTGGCTCGTAAGGTCATCCTGCGGGAAGTTTCCATGGATCGGAAGATATTGTTCAGCGTTGTACAGGCAGCCATTGCAGCATTGTCGGAGCGATGTGAAATAACCATTCGCCTCAATCCCGATGACTATATCCTGGTTACCACCGGCCCCGCCGACACCTTCCGCAATGAGCTGCTGACGGATCGAATGCGGCTCAAGGCCGATCCGGCCGTGTTTCAGGGGAGTTGTCAGATTGATTCGGAGATGGGAACCATTGATGCCGGGATCGATGGTCAATTGGATGAAATTTTCCGTCGAATGGTGGAGCAACGTGTTTTGTTGATGGATAATGACGCATAGCTACCGGAGAGAGAGTTGTGCCCAAGTCTTCGCTTAACCTGCTGAAATATACCAACGCCGTGGAGTCTGCCAAGCCGATCAGATTGCATGGCAAGGTCACACAGGTGGTGGGTCTGGTTATCGAAGGATACTGTCCGGATACATCGGTTGGCGCAATTTGCGAGATACGCCCCCAGGTGGGTGAACCGATTCCCGCGGAGGTCGTTGGTTTTCGCAACAACAAAACACTGTTGATGCCACTGGGAGAGCTCAGGGGGGTCGGACTGGATAGCCTGATCTCCGTCAGAAGGGAAAAGGCCTGCATGGGAGTTGGACCTCTCATGCTGGGCAGGGTAATAGACGGACTCGGAAATCCCATCGACGATAAAGGACCGTTACATGTCGAGGAGGAGTATCCGATTTACGCCACACCGGTTAACCCCATGACGCGACCACCCATACGCAAACCGTTGGACTTGGGTATCAGAAGCATCAACGGGCTACTAACCTGCGGACAGGGGCAGCGAGTTGGAATTATGGCGGGCTCGGGTGTTGGTAAATCGACGCTTCTTGGAATGATCGCGCGGTATACCGAAGCCGATGTCAGCGTGATTGCCCTGATTGGCGAACGTGGACGAGAGCTGCGAGAATTTATTGAAAAGGATCTCCAGGAATCGGGGTTGAAAAAGTCCGTGGTGGTTGTGGCCACATCTGATCAACCACCGCTGGTACGAATGCGCGGCGCCTATATTGCCACAACCATTGCCGAATATTTTCAGAAGCAGGGCAAGAAGGTGCTGCTGATGATGGACTCGGCCACCCGGTTTGCCATGGCCATGCGTGAGGTCGGTCTGGCTATTGGAGAGCCTCCGACCACAAAGGGTTACACCCCCTCGGTTTTCGCGGCATTGCCAAAGCTGCTGGAGCGTGCGGGAAACTTCTCGGATGGCAGCATAACCGGTCTGTACACAGTACTTGTAGAGGGTGATGATTTTAACGAGCCGATCTCCGATGCCATGCGCAGTATCCTGGATGGGCACATCGTCCTGACTAGAAGCCTGGCTGCTCGCAATATTTATCCGCCCATTGACGTCATGGCAAGTGCCAGCAGGGTCATGAATGATGTGACTTCAGCTGACCATCAGGAACTGGCCGGCAAATTCAAGGAGGCAATGGCCACCTATCGCCAGTCCGAGGACCTGATAAACATTGGTGCATACAAGGATGGCAGCAATCCGGGTATAGATTATGCAATTTCAAAAATCGAAGGAATGACGTCATATCTAAAACAGGCAATTCGCGACCCGGCAACTCTCCAGGAGTCCATAGAGTGTTTGAAGGATCTTTTTCAGGATTAGTACAGTTCTTTAAAGAAAGGGGTTGATGTCCGTGGCAGCGGTAAAGCAGTTTGAGCTGGAACAAGTCCTCCGATATCGTCTCGATATCGAGCGTCTTCGCAAGCAGGAGTTTGCCACCGCAAAACAGGGCTTCGAACATGCCCATGAACAGCTTAAACAGGAAGAAGCGCTGACGCGAAACATTTCGCAGGAATTTTATAAGCGCCAGAGCGAGATGGACAGTATTGAGGAAATACGCAGGTATTCCGATTTCTTTGCACGCAAACGTGAAGAAATTAAAACCCAGAAAAAACGTGTTGACCATTTGAGTGACGTCCTGAATGAGCGCCGCGAAACGCTGCTGGATGCCACCAAGGACAAAAAAGTTCTGGAGTCGCTCAAAGAAAAAAAAGCGACTGAATACAAGCAGGATATGGATAAGAAGGAACAGGCTTTCATGGATGAAATTTCTATACAAAAAAAGACGAGTTAATCGATGCTTCGACCGAGGTTTTTAGCCATCGCTATCATAGTTGCTTGTCTGCTGCCAGCGTCTTCGCCCAACAAACTGATTTTGGCGGCTACTCCCGAGGGTATTGCATCCCAGAAGGAAGGTGGCGGCAACGAACAACCATTAAGTGCTTCCCGCGCCGCCCGAGAGGAAAAGGCAATCCAAGATGCACGCCGGCAGCAATTGGCGGAGAGAGAAGCGGCTCTTGCTGCAAAAGAGCAGGAGTTGAAGAAACTGGGAGCAAAACTTGATTCGCAAATAAAGTCGCTGGATGACTCAAAAAAACGCCTGGATGATTCTCTCAAGGCTCAAAAGAAGCAACGTGACGAAAAACAGAAGAAAATGATAGGGCTCTTCAAAAAGATGCGCCCAGAGCAGGCCGGGCAATTGATGGATAAACTTGAGGAGGAGCGAGTGATTTCACTTCTCAATCAGATGGATACCAAGACGGTTGTGAAGCTGATACCATTCTTGAAGCAGCCCCGTGTCCTCAAGTGGATAGAGGAAAATCTGAAGGGCACATGATAACTACTATTGACACACCATTCATCTGTCAGCTTTTATGACGAATTTTTGACAGAGACAAATATACAGGATTTTATGGGCAATTAGGTCCTGTTCAGGCCCATAAAAAATTTATGTTGAAAGGAGGTGAAAAACAATGAGTGAAGGACAGATGATAGTACAAATGCTGGTTGGAAGTCCGTTGGCAGCCGCGGCTCCTGCGTCTTCATCGGGTACGTCAGCGCAGGTGAAGGGTCAGGACGTGGAAATGTTTGCAGGAGTTTTGCGCAGTATGTCCCCTGACTCAGCCAGTAAATTGGCACAGGGTGAGGTTTCATCAAAAGCACCGCAGGCGAAGCTGTCCGGCGGGAGTAGCGTAGAGCTTTTCATGGTGCAACCTGACACTTTGTCGGTTGTCATGGCAAAGGTGTTGGCCACGGAAGTTGGTGGGGTACCAGAACAGCTTTCAGCTTCTCCCGTTGTTGAAGAACGACCGAAACATTCGGAACACGAGGAAGTTCAGACTCCACAGAACGTGGAACTTTCTGCAGCTATGATCGAGATGATGGTAGCGGTTCAGCAGATTAACGGCAGAATGCCTGAGACTGAGCTAAGACGTGTTACTGAAGCCTCAACTGGTGTTATGTCAGCTGCGGCGCTGACTCAAAGCGTATCTGGGTCGGTGGAACCAATCAGGGGGAACACGGACGAGGTGCCGAAAACAGTCGGTGTGTCTCACTTGAATACATCGCTCATTCAGTCACCGGTTTCTATCGGTGTGTTGGCTGAGTCCCATAACGCCACGGAAACCAAGATCCAGCAAATTGCAGAGGTGTTTGCGGCGGTACAGCATGAAACTACCTCGGCTCCAGTAACATTGCCGCCAACAACTCAGCCAGTAGTTGGCATTTCTGTCGGCAGGAATGTGGTGGGGGTTGCTGCGGTACAGCATGAAACGTCTTCGACGTCAAAAACATTGCTGCCAGCAACACAGCCAGCAGTCGGCATTTCAGTAGCTAGGAGTTCAGATATGATTGCTGCTGGACAGCATGTAGCTTCTGCGACTCAAGTAACATTGCAGCCAACATCACAACCTGCTGTCAACATCACCGCATCCAGAAATTCTGCTGAGCTGATACCTGTTCGGAATGACTTGCCGGAAGTAAAGGTTACATCTGAAAATGTAGTATCAGTATTGCCGGAGCCTGAACAAAAAAGCGTGGCGGAGACGGCTATAACATCAGTAGACACAGTTTCTAGGCAACCTGAAACTCCGTCAGTAAGGAGTGTGGTCCGCCCAGCTCTGGATACATATTTCCGGACGTCGGTCGCACCATCCGGCAACAGCGTGGCTGAGACTGCGTCAGCGGGGCATGATATAATCCTGCAGCAAAGTGTGGATGCAGGAGCAGGAGATGCCAACATTACCCTGGCAGGTCGCGTAGCGGTAGAAGGAAAACGTACAAATCCTCATGCATCAATTGAGGTGAAACATTTACAACAGAATGCGCCAGTTAGTGACGCTAGTGTGGAACCTAGTACTAAAAATGTATCAGAAGGCGCACTCAAACAGGTGCTGGCGTTGTCTGAAGGAGATTCTTTCAGCCAGGATGGAAATGGCGCTTCCAATCAAAAACCGGGCACACAAGACTTTGTGGCGACAGTGCACCAGGTGAAGGTGGAACGCGCACCTGTGCTGGCCAGCACATCCGGGACGGCTGCTAGCGAGACGCTTCGTACGAATGTAATGGAACAGGTTGTTGGTCAGGTCAGGGAACATGTAGCTGGACGTGACATCAAAACCGGCGCTGAGCAGATCGTGATTAGGCTCTCCCCGGAAAATCTGGGCGAACTGAAACTGAATCTGCGGATGGAAAACCAGTGCTTGAAGGTCGAGATCGTGGCGGAAAACAGCATGGTCCGCGATACATTGATGAAGCATTCCGATACGCTAAAAGAGACACTGGCTCGTCAGAACATCACCATGGAATCATTCGATGTTTCAACGGGAAGCAACAAAAACGGAGCATCACCACACGGTCAGGGTGATTGGCAGGAACTGACACGACAGCAGCAGCATGCAGCCTGGAATACTTCCCGAGGCTACCGCGTCAGCGAGACACCGGATGTACCGCGAACACCGCTCTATCAGACATCAATCGAGCATTCAATGGTTGACGTACATTTCTAGAAAGGAAGGTGATGTAGATGGTTTCCAGCGTTACTTCAACTACCGACACAACTGCAACGGCCGCTGCAATGAAGAAATCCCTGGGCATGAACAAGGATGACTTTATGAAGCTGTTTATTGCCCAACTGCAATACCAGGATCCTCTGAAGCCTCAGGATGCTACAGCAATGCTTGATCAACTCTCCCAGTTAACCCTGGTTGAGCAGTCGTATAACAACAACACGGCGCTGAAGGATCTTTTAACGGCGCAGAATAATTCCATGAGCATGACCTCGGTCTCGTTCATCGGCAAGGACGTTAAGGCGCTTGGTAATGCCGTTACATTTGACGGCAGCGCATCGGCATCGGTACAGTTTAATCTGCCTGCATCGGCTTCATCGACAACGGTTACAATCAGTGATGCTTCGGGTCATGCTGTCAGAACGGCATCACTCGGGTCTCTGACGGCCGGCGATGCCAGCTATACGTGGGATGGCCGCGATTCCAGCGGCGCACTGCTTCCCGCCGGGGCATATTCCTATGCCGTATCCGCAACATCCGCCAGCGGAACTGCCGTGGCAGCAACAACCTATACCACCGGACGTATCGACGGAGTCAACCTGTCGAGCGGTACTCCCTATCTCACGATTGGATCGACCTCCGTATCGCTTGCGGATGTTATCAGCGTGAAGGGGGCATAGTTATGGTCGATCCTATTTTTTTTCCCAACCCGGTTCAGCCGGTAAAAACCGACCGGACCCAACCTCAAAAAAACAGTGGTGCAGGCAAGGTATCCGGCCCTTCATTCGCAACGGTACTGGATGGCAAGCTTCCGACCCAGGAGGTGAAGTTCTCTCAGCATGCCCAGGATCGCCTCAAGGCTCGCAATATAACTTTTTCCGCCAATGATATTGTCAATCTGGAGGGCGCTGTCAATAGTGTGGCCCAAAAGGGAGGCAAGGAATCACTGGTCATGATGGGAGATGCGGCCTTGGTGGTAAGTGTAAAAAACCGTACCGTGGTTACCGCCATGGACCGGTCGCAGATGAAGGGGAATGTGTTTACCAATATTGATTCAGCAATAATTATCTAGCAAAGCAGCAGGGCTGGTCCTCCGAGAGGAAGCCCTCGAAACGCCGACCGATTGACGCGTTTCATACACGACTCTCTTAAACGTACAAGGAGGCAAAGAATGAGTATTACATCAGCAATGTTTACCGGTGTCAGCGGTCTTCTGGCCAATGCTGAAGGTATCAACGTAATCGGCAATAACCTTGCCAACGTCAACACCGTTGGTTTTAAATCAGGCCGGATGCTTTTTTCCGACCTACTCTCCACCAATATCGGCAACAGCTCGCAGATTGGCCGAGGCACCCAGATACAGAAGGTGGATAATGTTTTTGGACAGGGGTCGTTCGAGTCCACCGAACTCGTTACCGACGTCGCCCTTCAGGGGAATAGTTTTTTTGCGTTGGGCGTTCCAAAAGGAAACGCCACGGTTGCTACTCAAAGTTCCGCATACCTGACACGTGCCGGGGCATTCAGAGTGGATGATACCTATCACCTGGTAAATCCCGACGGATATCAGGTGCTTGATACCGCCGGAAACCCAATCCAGTTTCTGGCAACCGCTGCCGGTGCGACTCCTGCCGCAGGTGATTTCGCCAAAATTTCGAAAATCGGTAGTGATGGCTCCATTACGTACATTGATGCGCTCGGTAGCACCTACTATTACGATGCTGCCGGTGTAATCGGCACAACAACTTTTACAGCTGCTACGAACAACAAAATTGCAGTCATCAACCCCCCCAACCCGGGTGGGCTGGACAAGATCGGTGGGACCCTTTTCCAGCCAGGTACCGCATCGGGTGTTCCAGCTGCGGCGTTTTCACTGGCTTCCAACACAGCCAACGGAACATCGGAAAAAATCTTTTCCAATTCCCTGGAGCAGAGTAACGTGGATATGGCCGGACAGTTTGTGAAAATGATCCTTACCCAGCGGGCATATTCCGCCAACTCCAAAACCATAACCACGGCGGATGAGATGACCCAGGAGGTTCTGAATCTCAAACGCTAAATGGGCATGTGGCACTGACACGAAAGCCTCCGGGGCAACTAAAGCCCCGGAGGCTTTCATTCTCTAAAAGTTTAATTGATTGCAAAATGGAAAAAATCGTTTTAAATAGTATCGTAAACACAATCTATTGATTTTATTACTCAACCATGGAGGAATGACATGGCCAAGGACGAACAGTCGCCTGCGGAAGCTGAAGGTAGCGGAAGTAAAAAAAAGATGTTCATCATTATCGGAGCTGCTCTGGCCGTCGCTGTTGTTTTGGGTGTCGTGGCATTCATGCTGATGGGTAAGGGAGATAAAAAGGAAAAAAGTAAAGAAGGAGCCGAAGCCAAGACCGAGTCAAAAGCCGAAGGAGGACATGGCGGTTCGGCAGCGGCCGGAGGCAAGGAAGGCGCTGCAGGAGTAGCCAATATATATCCGCTGGAACCATTTATCGTCAATATTTACGATGGACAGGAACTGCGTTATCTGAAGGTCAAGGTGGAGATGGAAATGGCCGGAGCGGTCAAGGGCGATCTGGATGCGCGGCTGGCGCCGATTCGGGATGCCATACTGGTACTGCTGAGTTCCAAGACCTTGCAGGATATCCAGGATCTTCAGGGTAAGAACCAGATCAAGGAGGAAATCCTGGTTGCGATCAACAAAATTATTACTCCAGCCAAGATAGGCAAGGTCTATTTTACCGATTTCGTTGTCCAGTAGATAGGTTCCGGGGTTATATGGAAAAAATCCTTACCAAAGCAGAAATCGAGGCGCTTCTCAATGCGGTGTTTGATGGGCGCATTGAGCCCGAGAGAGAGCTGGCCAAGGCAGAGGGGCTCGTGGTTAGCTATGACCTCTTTAACACCGAGGCGCACAAGGGTTTTGTCCCCAACCTGGACATCATCTATGACAGTTATATCCGCTATAACCGGGTTAATCTCTCCAATCGCCTGCGCAAGGTTGTTGAGATCAAGAAGATCGGCGCACGTTCCTACAAATTCGACGATTTTATCCAGACCCTTCCCTCGCCGGTTTGCATGGCAATCTTCAAAATTGAGCCGCTCAAGGGCGCTGCCCTGATTTCCTTTGACAGTACCCTGGTACTGTCGCTGGTGGACAGTCTCCTGGGGGGGACCGGCGTAAGCAGGGTTCCCATGGCCAATCGGATGTTTACCTCCATCGAACTGCGTCTGATGGAGAAAATCGTCAGGGATATCCTGCAGGATCTGGAAAAGGCCTGGGCCCCACTCTATGCAACTCACATGAACTTGTTGCGCATGGAGATGAACCCGCGTCTAATCAATATTGTCCCTCCCGAGTATCAGATCGTAACCATGTCGCTCAAGATCCAGATCGAGGATATTTCGGGCAACATGGTTTTTGCCATACCCTACATGACGATTGACCCGATCAGGGACAAGCTCAAGGCGGGGATGCAGTTTGACCTGATGGCCATTGACCCTCAGTGGTCCTCCCGGCTGTCGGCCGAGTTGATGGAGGCGCCCCTCGAAATCATTGTTGAAATGGGTAATGCGGGAATCACACTGCGGGAATTGCTTGAACTTGCCGTTGGTGACACGATCATGCTTGATAAACCCTGCTCCAGTGAATTACAGATCAAGGTTGAGGGTGAAACAAAATATTGGGGAGTTCCCGGAATCCGACATGGAAACAGGGCGATACAGATTAGCACGATATGCGGCAGAGGGGGACAGAGGTGAGCGATAAACCTGAAGCAAACGACACGGATCTGGATAGGAAAAACCTCGATTTTATTCTTGATATTCCCCTGCAGGTGACAGTGGAATTAGGAAGAACCAAGCTGCTGGTCAAGGATGTCCTTCAGTTGAACCAGGGTGCAGTTGTCGAACTCTCCAAGTTGGCGGGTGAACCACTGGACATTTTTGTCAATTCCAAGCTGGTGGCTCGTGGCGAGGCGGTTGTGGTAAATGAAAAGTTTGGTGTTCGTCTGGTCGATATTGTCAGTCCAAACGAGCGGGTGGAGAAAATTTTGTGAAAGGTGCAGTCACCGCACTGCTCCTTGCCCTGCCCTCACTTGCCTGCGCCGAAGGACTTCCCGGCCAGGAATACAGTTTCCTTTCCAGTTTTATTCAAATGATCGCTGCTCTGTCCGTCGTCATCGGGCTGATTCTGATTACCAGGCACTTTTCCGGAAAACTGATAAAAAGTGGAGTTGCCAATCGGTTTGGTACGCATATCCGGTTGCTGGAAACGCGCGCCATTTCCCCCAAAAAATCACTTGTCCTGGTTGAAGTGGGTGGCGAATACCTCTTGCTGGCCAGTACTGAAAACCGTCTCAGTTTGCTCAAGCAGGTTCATGTATATGAGGAAATTGAAGTGCTTGATGATGATGTCAGTGTCCGGCCGGAACTGTTCAGGTTGTTTCGCAGGGATGCGGGAAAGCGGAGAAGCTGATATGCGGACATGGTCCGGTTCCAGATGGTTGCTGTTCGGTGTTGTACCCCTGCTGATTTTACTGGTGGTGGGTAGTGTCCAGGCTGAACCTATGTCGCTCCCCTCTCTGAATATCGGTGTGGGCACCGCCACCAAGCCGGGTGACATGGCCACTACGATCCAGATTTTCCTGCTGCTGACTATTCTCACGCTGGCGCCCGGCCTTCTGATCATGACCACTTCATTCACCCGGATCGTGGTGGTTTTGTCCTTTCTCCGTACGGCCATGGGTACGCAGGGAGCGCCTTCCAATCAGATCATTTTGGCGCTCTCCATGTTTCTGACTTTTTTCATCATGAACCCCGTCTGGCAGCAGATCAACAAGGAGGCCTATCAGCCCTGGAAGTCCCAGCAAATTTCCCAGGAGCTGGCCATGGACCGGGCTGTCATGCCAATTAGGAAGTTCATGCTGTCCCAGACTCGGGAGAAAGATTTGGCCCTGTTTGTCAGTCTTTCAAAGTTGCCACAACCAAAGAACGCCAATGACATTCCAACGTTGACCATTATTCCGGCATTCATGATTTCGGAGCTGCGCACCGCCTTTCAGATCGGTTTTCTTATCTATATTCCATTTATCGTGGTTGACATGGTGGTGGCATCGGTACTCATGTCCATGGGGATGATGATGCTGCCTCCGGTTATGATTTCTCTACCGTTCAAGATCCTGCTGTTTGTTCTCGTCGATGGTTGGGGGCTGGTTATCAGCTCCCTTGTCAAAAGTTTCGGATAGAATGAGAGGCAACAAAAGGTTGGAGCGGATATGCTGCCGGACAGTCCGATTCTGTTTTAAACTCTGTAACCCGAGGATAGTGTTATGACACCCGAACTGGTCATTCAGCTTGCCCGACGCAGCTTTGAAGCTGCTCTGCTGCTGTCCGCGCCGCTGTTGCTCTTTAGTCTGGTGGTGGGATTATTGATCAGCGTTTTTCAGGCAGTAACATCCATCAATGAGGCGACCCTGGCCTTTGCCCCCAAAATAGTTGCGGTGATGATTGCCATGATCATCTTTTTCCCCTGGATGATGACCTACATGTGTGACTTTACCCGCGAGATCTACTCCTTTATTGCCATCATGAGGCGCTGACCCCATGTTCCCCCTGCTCCCCTTTCCCTCCCCACGGGAAGTAATTCTCTTTATGCTCGTGATCAGCAGGGTTGGGGGAATGTTCAGCGCCCTTCCGGTATTCGGTGGAAAACGCTTGCCGGTTCGCATCAAAGTCGTCACCGTGGTGGCGATCACTCTGTCCTGTTTTTCCATTCTGTCCCTTACCCCCCCTGACATGCCGAAGGACATCCTCACGCTGGGATTGCTGGCGTTGCGCGAAGTCATGATCGGGGTGACCCTGTCATTTGTTACCCAGATACTTTTTTCTGCTGTTGAATACAGCGGCCAGATCATCGGCATGCAGATGGGGTTCACCATTTCTTCGATTATCGACCCGACCAACGGCAACCAGACACAGATCATGTCGGTAATGCAATCCCTGTTAGCCACACTGATGTTCCTGAGTATGGATATTCATCACATGTTTATCCGATCCATTGTGGAAAGTTTTCGGATCATTCCCCTGGGCGTCTGGCATATGAATGGAGAAATAATCACCTTCCTCACCAGGGCGACAGCGGATATTTTTGTGCTCGGAGTCCGGCTGGCAGCTCCGGTGATGGTGGCCCTGCTTCTCACCAGTGTAACACTCGGTATCATGGCCCGTGCCTTTCCCCAGATGAATGTTTTTATGATCAGCTTCCCGCTCAATATCGGAATCGGCTTTATCGTGCTGGGGTTGACGCTGGCAATGTTCTTCCATGTCCTGGAGGTGTCGTTCGGAACTGTCAAGGTACAGGTTGAAGCTCTTTTACGACTGATGGCAAAGGGGGGATGAGCTCTGGCCGGTGATGTAGACAAACATTCCAAAACCGAACAGCCCACGGGAAAGAAGCTCGAAAAGGCGCGGGAACAAGGTTCTCCGCCGACAAGTATTCTGATGACCTCAACGTTTACGCTACTGGCGGGTATGATCTGTCTGTACGTATTCGGCGGTTTCATGATGACCGCCATTTCGAAGCAGAGTGCTGAAATTCTGGGGAGCGTCGCCAGTTTTGAGCTGACTGAGAAGAACGTTTATATGCTCGTTCTGAGGATGTTTTTTTTGCTGGTGGTTGTGCTGGCTCCGCTGGTTGTAACAATTGTGGTGACATCCATCACCTCCCATGTGGTGCAGGATGGCGGCAGATTTGAGTTTCGCTGGGAGCGATTGTCGTTTGATATTACAAAGCTCAATCCACTCAATGGTTTCAGCCGTCTGTTCAACAAAACCGCTCTGGTCGAAATAATCAAGTCATTTCTTAAGCTTCTGGTGATCGGCTGGATCGCCTACCGGGTTCTTGCCGACGAGGTTCAGAACATCACTCTGCTGGCTGAAGCGGACATGGTCACCATTGTCGCCTACATGGGGCATGTGGCATTCAAGATTGTTGTTCATGCCTGCGGTATCATGCTGATCATCTCGATTCTTGATCTAATGTATGTCAAGTGGCAGTACACCGATAACCTCAAGATGACCAAGCAGGAGGTCAAGGACGAAAACAAGGAGCAGGAAAACCCCGAAATCAAGGGTCAGATCAAAAAAATGCAGTTTCAGACTGCACGCCGCCGTATGACCAAGATTATTCCCACGGCTGATGTGGTCATTACCAACCCTACCCACTATGCCGTGGCGCTCAAATATGACCGTCAACGCATGATCGCTCCGGTGGTGCTGGCCAAGGGGGCGGACATAATGGCCCAGGCCATTAAAAAAATAGCCCAGGAGAGCAAGGTTATTCTTGTTGAGAATCGTTTTTTAGCGCGGGAACTCTATGAACAGGTTGGAGAGAATGAGGCTATCCCCGAGTCTCTGTATGCGGCCGTTGCCGAGGTGCTTGCTTATGTGTATCGTCTCAAGGGGAACGTGTGACCGGCCCAAGGAGTTTGTCAGGGTGCTAAGCGCATCCGGCACCAGTGAATAACAGGAACAAGTCAAATCATTGACAATATTCAATTGATTGACAGAAGAGGCTGGCGCAACGTGCGCCCGGGCCCAGTAGCACAAGGAAAATTAGGGCATTGGTGTTCTTTTTTGCCCCTTGCCATTGTCGTGGCAGGATGGTTAGTCGCGGCACAATTATTGCAAATAAAAGTACTGTTTTGCACGAACATACTATGGGAAGCGGAGCAACAATGGCGAATGGAACGGTCAAAGCAATAGAGTTAAGCGGTTTTCGCAAAAACTCTGATATATATGTGGCCGTTGCCTTGATTGGGGTCTTGTCATTGATGATCATTCCTTTGCCCTCCTTTCTGCTGGATGTTTTTCTGGCTGCAAACATTACCATTGCCCTCTGTATCCTGCTGGTCTGCCTCTACACCAAACATCCTCTGGACTTCTCGGTCTTTCCCTCGATTCTGCTGGTTACAACTCTTTTCCGTCTGGCGCTCAACATCGCCTCTACCCGTTTGATCCTGCTGCATGGAAGCGAAGGGGTCGAGGCGGCGGGTGCGGTCATCAAAGCCTTTGGCCAGTTTGTGGTCGGCGGCAACTATGTCGTCGGAGCGGTTATTTTTCTGATTCTGGTAATCATCAATTTTGTGGTTATTACGAAGGGCGCCGGGCGTGTTGCCGAGGTTACCGCCCGATTTACCCTGGATGCCATGCCGGGGAAACAGATGGCTATCGACGCAGACCTTTCCGCCGGGATGATCACCGAGAAGGACGCCAGAGCCCGCCGCAGCAAGATTTCCCGCGAAGCCGACTTCTACGGTTCCATGGACGGCGCTAGCAAGTTCGTGCGTGGCGACGCTGTGGCAGGCATTCTGATTGTGCTGGTGAACATCTTCGGCGGGCTTGTCATAGGGATCTTCCAGCAGGGGATGCCGATACAGACTGCCCTGACAAACTACACTCTGCTTACCATCGGAGAGGGACTGGTGGCACAGATTCCGGCTTTGATCATCTCAACCGCCGCGGGCATTATCGTGACTCGCTCGGCCGACGAGGATAACTTCGGAAATGAAATAACCGGCCAGTTTCTAAATTACCCCAAGGCGTTCTACGTCTCCTCCGGTGTCATGTTTCTGTTTGCGATGATCCCCGGTCTGCCCCATTTTGCCTTCCTGCTGCTGTCGGGGGTTACCCTCCTGGCGGGAAAGATGGCCCGGGAAAAAGCTCAGGTCGTGGAAGAAATGGCGGCTCTGCCCGAAGCGGGCGAAGGAGACGAGGCTGTTGATCAGGCTTCGGTCATTCGGCCGCTGGATGTGCTGGAGCTGGAAGTGGGCTATGGCCTTGTGCCCATGGTTGATGCCTCCCAGGATGGAGAACTGCTGGAGCGGATTCGTTCCATTCGCCGTCAGTACGCCCAAAAATTGGGTTTTGTGGTGCCCCCCATCCATATTCATGACAATCTTCAGCTTAAGCCCTACGAATACAACCTGCTAATCCGTGGTGCCCGTGTGGGCGGCAGCGAGCTGACCGGACAGTATCTGGCCATGGATTCGGGCGCGGTTACCGGCAGCCTCGAAGGAACCAGGACAACAGAACCGGTCTTTGGACTTCCATCGATATGGATTGGTACCGAGGCGCGGGATGACGCGCAGATCAAGGGTTACACCGTTGTTGACAGTACAACGGTTGTGGCAACGCATATCAGTGAAATTGTCAAACGGCACGCGCACGAGCTGGTGGGGCGTCAGGAGATGCAGCAACTGCTTGATAACCTCGCGATTACGGCGCCCAAGGTTGTGGAAGAGTTGATTCCCAACCTGCTCAATCTTGGTACGGTGCTGCGGGTGATCAAAAACCTGTTGAAGGAAGGGGTTTCGATCCGTGACATGCGCACCATTCTGGAAACACTGGCCGACTATGCAACACTCACTAAGGACCCCGATGTTCTGGGCGAATTTGTGCGTCAGGGCTTGGGGCGCTTTATTGTTGACCAGTACAAGCTGGAAGATGACACCCTCTATCTGATTACCCTGAACCGGGAGGTGGAAGATATCATTGCCGAGGCAATTCAGCCTTCGGATCAGGGCGGTTTTCTGGCCATCGAGCCCAACACGGCCCAAATGATTATCACCGCTATCCGCGCCATGGCAGATCGCTTCGGAACAAGTGGTGCTCAACCGGTACTGCTGGCGTCACCATCGATCCGCAGACATGTCAGAAAACTGATTGAGCGTTTTGTGCCGCACATGGCGGTACTTTCACACAATGAAATACCGCAGAATATTAAAATACAATCCCTGGGAGTGGTAAGCATCAATGTTGGTTAAGACCTTTCAATCGGCGAGCATGGCCGAAGCCTTGCGCATGGTCAAAGCGGAGTTGGGTTCCGATGCCATGATCCTTTCGACAAAAAAGGAAAAGAGCGGCGGGATCCTCGGCTTTTTCAGCAAGACCGTGTACCGGGTGACTGCTGCCATTGATCCTGCCCGAAAGCCGGCACCGCCGGTATCTCCGGTCGTGGCAGCCGCCTATCACGAACAGCCTGAACGTCAACGGACAGCCAAGGAAGACTTGGAAAACTCCATGCTGGCTCCCCTGGCCCGTGAGTTGAGGGAGTTGCGTGAGAAGGTGGAATCACTTTCGCGACGTAATGAAACGACCAAGGAGTCCTCCCAAGAAGAAGTGCCCACACAGACCAATTCCAGTGAGAGCGGAATAAATATCAAGAATATTCCTCGCGAGGACCTGGAAGAACTGAAAAAGCTTTTGCTTTCTACCCTGACAAAGAGTCAGACAGCCGGCATCAGGACGGTCCAATGGCCCAATGCCGGAAAGGAACCGGTTGCAGAAGGCTTGGCTGAAGCGGAGGTAATGAATGATGACTCCCCCCTGGCGCAGGAGTTGAGCCACAGCGGCATTTCAACCGATCTTGTCAAAACCATTCTTGAAACGCTTAAAACGCTACCGGTGGGGGAAGACAACCAGACGATCAAGGGCCGTCTGGGCGAAACTTTTGGCCGCCTGATAAAATTTGCCGGCACCCTCAAAATGCGCAAAAACTCACCACGTATTATTGCGCTGGTGGGGCCGACCGGAGTAGGCAAGACGACTACCACTGCCAAGCTGGCTGCCATGTATGCCCTAAACCGGGGCAACAAGGTGGCGCTGATAACGATGGATATTTTCAGAGTGGGCGCTGTTGAACAGCTTAAAACCTATTCCCGCATCATGGGCATTCCGCTGGAGGTGGCCTCTACTCCCAAAGAGCTGGAAAAAGCGGTGGAGAAGCATTCCGACTGTGATCTGATTATGATAGATACGGCCGGGCGTAGCCACAAGGACCAGGAAAAATTGAACGAAATGAAGAATTTCTTTGAGGATAAGATCCCGCTGGAGGTGTATCTCTGCCTGTCGGCTACCACCAAAGATCGGGAACTGGAGGAAATTCTCAATCGCTTCAGCATTTTTCAAATCAGTAAAATCGTATTCACCAAAATTGATGAAAGTGAGAGCTTCGGCAACATGATCAATTTACTGATGAGGGACAACCTGCAGATAGCCTACTTTACCACGGGACAGCGGGTGCCCGAAGATATCGAAGTTGCTACCCCTGCCAAACTTGCTGATATGATCCTGAGGGGAGCGTCACATGACTGATGAAACCCGTAAGGGCGACCAGGCGGAAACGTTGCGGGAGATGGCTCGCTCAGCCGTAAAGAGTCAACAGCCCGACTCCCAACTTGCTGGAATGGTCTCCGATCCGAGGGGCATTCGTGTTATTACGGTGACCAGCGGCAAGGGGGGCGTGGGCAAAAGCAATATTGTTTCAAACCTGGCAATTGCATTGTCGTCCCAGGGAAAGAAGGTACTGATCCTTGATGCGGATCTTGGTCTCGGCAACCTGGATGTGCTGTTGGGGCTCTCACCCGCCTACAACATGAATAATGTGCTGAATGGTGAAAAAAGTATTTCGGAGATAATTGTGGATGGGCCGGCAGGGATCAAGATTATTCCGGCCGGTTCCGGTGTTCAGGAGTTTACCAGCCTGGGACAACACGAAAAGCTCCGGTTGCTGGACGAACTGGATATGTTGGAGGAACAGTTCGACATCATGATTGTTGATACCGAGGCTGGCATTTCAGAGAACGTGACGTATTTCTCCGTGGCGGCCCAAGAGATTATTGTTGTGGTAACTCCGGAACCGACCTCCATCACCGATGTGTATGCCCTTATCAAACTGTTGGCCACGCGTTACTCCGAGCACCATTTCAAGGTGTTGGTCAACATGGCCAAAGACAGTGAAGATGCCCTGGAGGTTTTCCGCAAGCTGGCCAATGTCGCAGGCCGCTATCTCGATATTTCTCTGGATTATCTGGGATGCGTGGTCAAGGATGAAAAAGTTGTCGAGGCGGTCAAGAGGCAGAGAGCGGTTTCTGAACTGTTTCCCGAGTCAGAGGCGGCCAATTGTTTTGCAACGCTGGCCAAGCGGGTCATAGAAAATACGCGGCAGAAACGTCTCAAGGGCAATATCCAGTTTTTCTTCAGACGTTTTCTCGATAATTCCGCGGGTGGGTGATCCGTGGTAGCAGCCAGAGACATAGGTGTTGAAATTGAAGGCGCTCCTGCCACTCGCGATGAGCTGATTCTGAAACATATGCCGATGGTCAGGTATCTGGTAGGCAGGATTTCTCCGCAACTGCCTCCTCATCTTGATCAGCAGGACCTGATGAGCGCCGCGGTGGTTGGACTGATAAATGCAGCTGACCGTTTTGACCCGAGCAGGGGGGTGCTGTTCAAGACCTTTGCCGAGCAGCATATCAGGGGAACCATCATTGATGAACTGCGGTCATACGACGTTCTGAGCCGCACCATGCGGGACAAGTACAAAAAGTTGACGCGGCAAATGGTGAGCCTGGAACACCAACTGGGACGCAACCCGACCAGCGAGGAAGTAGCCCAGTCGCTGGGTATCGGTATGGACGAGTATTACAGCCTGTTGGACGATGTGCATGTTTTTTCATTTATCAGTCTGGATGACAGTTGGGATGATGATGAGGGAAATTCGCTCTGCCTGGCTGATGTCATCAGCGAGAGCGACGCCAAAAGCCCCCAGCAGCAGGTGATGATGATGCAGCTGACCGAGGCGTTGGGACGGGCAGTTGACTCCTTGCCGGAAAAGGACCGTCTGGTGGTGACTCTCTATTACAATGAAGACCTTAACCTTAAGGAGATCGGCGAAGTTCTGGGGCTGACCGAATCGCGAATATCCCAGATACTCAGTCAGGCCATGACCAGGTTGAGAGGCAAAATGAAGCTTCACCGGAACTGAAATGACTTTTGGGCGCAAAGTAAAAAGAGGAGGTCAGCAATGAACAGCGGCATATATGCAGCCTTGTCCGGCAGCATCGCAGCCATGAAGAGAATGGACGTGATCAGTAACAATCTGGCAAATGTCAATACTCCCGGATTCAAAAAGGACAAGATGCTGTTTGAAAGCATGCTGGCCGGAGCGACCAATCCACCGGCTGTTCCCCAGGCAGCCACCGCTGATCCTATTCTGCAAAAGGAAAATATATTTGTGGACTATACGGCCGGTTCCGTTGCCCAGACCGGAAATACCCTGGACCTGTCCATTGACGGGGATGGTTTCTTCGTCGTCCAGACTCCCCAGGGGCAAGCCTATACGCGTCAGGGAAATTTCCGCCTCGCCGCTGATGGAACCCTGGTCACAGCTGACGGATTTTCCGTTATGGGCCAGAACGGGCCCATCCGCATCCAGGGCAGTCATGTGGAGGTCGATGCCAAGGGGGTGGTGATGGTTGACGGTTCGGCTGCAGGCACCATAAGTACCGTGGATTTTCCCAAACCGTACAACCTGACGAAGGTCTCCAGCGCCCAGTTTATACCCACGAATCCGGAGGCCGCGCCCCTGGCTGCTACCGGCAGCATCAGCCAGGGGCAGCTGGAAGGTTCAAACGTGGAAACCATCACCGAGATGGTGCAGATGATCGAAACCAATCGGTATTTCGACACCTGTCAGCGTGTTATCAAGGGTTTTGATGATATGGCGGGTAAAGCAGCCAACGAACTGGGTAAACTGTAACGTAACACGCTATGCAACAGCTAACAGCACAGGAAGAGAAAAGGAGCTGACAGATGATACGCGCACTTTGGACGGCAGCATCGGGCATGCAAGCGCAGCAGAAGAATATTGATGTGGTGGCAAACAACCTGGCCAACGTCAACACCGCCGGATTCAAAAGAAGCAGGGCTGATTTTCAGGATCTGGTATACCAGAACCTGAAATCAAGCGGAGCGCCCTCAACAAACTCCACACAGGTTCCCAACGGCATCCAGATCGGCCTTGGGACGCGTCTGGCCTCGGTCTCCAAAATTTTTACCACGGGTGATCTGACCCAGACCGGCAATGAGCTGGATATGGCCATCGAAGGTGATGGTTTCTTTCAGATCCAGCAGACGGACGGCACCACCGCATATTCCCGGGCCGGAGCATTCAAGAAGGACAGTCAGGGGCGTATCGTGACTCCTGATGGCAATCCGATCCTGCCGGAGATTGTTATCCCCAACAATGCCACAAAGATCAACATCGGCAGTGATGGTACCGTATCCGTGAATCAGTCCGGTCAGACCACTCCCACCACCGTCGGTTCAATTCAGCTGGCATCCTTTTCCAATCCTTCCGGCCTCTCCAGTCTGGGTAAAAATCTCTTTCAGCCCTCTGATTCTTCGGGAAACGCCACAACCGGAACACCCGGACAGAACGGACTCGGCAGCATTTCCCAGGGGCTACTTGAGATGAGCAACGTCAGCGTGGCGGAAGAGATGGTTAATATGATCGTCGGACAACGCGCCTACGAGATCAACTCCAAGGCGGTGCAGGCATCTGACGAGATGTTGCAGACCGCCAACAACCTGAGAAGGTAAGTGTAGGAGTATGATGAGAAGTATTCTGATGATGGTAAGCGCCCTGTTACTGATTTCGGCCGTGGCGGTAGCCGCTCAACCGGTGCCGATTACGGCGGAACGGGAAACTGAAATCCGCAAAGCAGTTCTGGAGTATGTGCAACAGAAGACTGCCAGCCTGGGCTGTGAGGTCAGCATCAAACGTTTGTCCATCAGCGGCGCTCCCTCGCTTCCGGTGGGAGTGTTGGATTATGAGGTCGTTGCCCCGCAACAATGGGAAGGGTGGGGTAGCGCCGGAATCAGTATTATCGTTCGCCAGGGAGATCGGGTTGTCCGCAATATTTCCGCTCGGGTCGAGGTTGAGGCGCTTGCCGAAATGGTGGTGACGGTCCGGCAGATCGATCACGGCAGTCTCGTTACCGCCAATGATCTCGCTGTGAGGAAACAGGATCTGGCGGCTGTACAGGGGCGCTATTTGGGAACAATTCAAGATGTGGTCGGAAAAAAGGCCCGCGTAACGTTCAGAGCGAATGCGCCACTGAGAAGCGACCAGCTTGAAAAGGTGCCGTTGATCAAACCGGGGCAGATGGTAACCATCGTCGCGGAGAATGATCACATACGGATTACGGTAATCGGCAAGGCAAAGAGCGCCGGCGCGGAAGGTGACACAATCACGGTTCAAAATCAGAATTCTCTCAAGGAATTGCCGGCGCGTGTGATAGACGCCAACACGGTTCAGATAGTATTTTAGCGTGTTGGTAACATGTCCTTACCCTTTACGTAGTAGTGTTTCGTTTTAACAGGATGAGGTTGAAAACCATGAAGCAAACAGCATATCTGATGCTGGTGACAAGTTCGCTGCTGTGCGGATGCGTGACGCAAACCACAGAGGTGAAAACTCCCACCTTTGATCAGCAACTCCCACGACCACAGGCCGACTATTCCAGCGGTTCCATTTGGCAGGCCCACTCAATGGGGCTTACGGAGGATTTCAAGGCTCGAAGGAAGGGTGATATCGTTACCATTGTTATCACCGAAACGGCCAGCGCATCCAAGGAAGCCAAGACCGATACATCGCGAAATTCGACGATCAATGCGGGCATACCCAATTTCATGGGGCTTGAACAGGCCGGTATCATCAAGAACAACTTTGCCGATCTGAGCAAGCTGATCAATGCCAATGTCCAATCCACCTACGCGGGGGCCGGTAGCACGTCACGCAAGGAATCTCTCAACGCCACCATTTCCGCCAAGGTGATCGACGTGCTTCCGAACAATAACCTGCTTGTTGAAGGACGTCGCAATGTCCGAGTCAACAATGAAGATCAGATCATCATTGTCGAGGGGACGGTCAGACCGACCGATATCGGGCCGGACAACGTGGTCAACTCGATCTATATCGCCGATGCCAGAATAAGTTATGCCGGCAAGGGCATCATCTCCGACCGTCAAAAACCGGGCTGGTTGATGAATGTCGTTGACAAGTTGTGGCCATTTTAGAAACGGCACTTTTTTGAGTATTTCGAATGTAAAAGGTACAGAATCATGAAGATGCTTATTGCTGTCAGCAGCCTGTTTTTACTGCTTGCATCAACTGCCCACGCTGTCCGTATCAAGGACTTGGCCTCTTTTGAGGGGGTGCGTGAGAACCAGTTGGTGGGGTATGGTCTCGTGGTGGGACTGAATGGAACCGGAGACAGCGATCAGGCCCGCTTGCAACTCCAATCCGTGGCAACCATGCTTGAACGGATGGGAGTCACGGTCAACCCCAATCTGATCAAACTGAAAAACGTGGCCGCTGTCATGGTGACGGCTACCCTGCCCCCTTTTGCAAAACAGGGGAACCAGCTGGATGTCACTGCCTCGTCACTGGGTGATGCCAAGAGTATCGCGGGCGGAACACTGGTCATGACTCCCCTCAAAGGCGCCGACAATCTGGTCTACGCTGTAGCCCAGGGAGCGATACTCACCAACTCGTTTGCCTTTGGGGGGCAGGGCGCAAGCGCCCAGAAAAACCACCCGACCGCAGGCAGGATTCCCAGTGGCGCATTGGTGGAGCGTGAATTGCCCAATTCGTTGGCAGGCAAGTCACGACTTCGCCTGAACCTGGCCCAGGCCGATTTCACCACGGCGTCGCGGGTGGCCTCGACAATTAACGCCAAGTTTGGCCCGGGAGTCGCTACAACCGCTGATCCGGGTGCGGTGGCCATCCAGATACCAGACAGCTTTGCCTCCAGAATGATCGATTTTGTTTCGGCGGTGGAAACGTTGGATGTCCGACCCGATTCGATTGCCAGGGTTGTGCTGAATGAGCGGACCGGGACCATTGTCATGGGAGATCAGGTACGTATTTCCACTGTTGCGGTATCCCACGGAAATCTCTCACTGGTGATCAAGGAAAGTCCGCAGGTCTCCCAGCCTGCTCCCCTGAGCACGGGGGGGACGACCACGGTCGTGCCGCGCACCCAGTTGAAGGTTGAAGAGGAATCCCGCCGCTTAATGCTCCTGTCAGAAGGCGCCACCATTGGCGATGTGGTCAGGGCGCTGAACACCCTGGGGGTGACGCCCCGAGATCTGATCGGTATTCTTCAGGCCATCAAGGCGGCTGGAGCGCTTCAGGCAGAGCTGACGATCATCTGATTGCAGCTCAAGATTATGCCCATGTGGGCGATAAGAAAGAACATACCATGGATATCGGTACATCTCTTAACATGCCGGCAGTTGGAGACGATGTTGCGGAAAAGGCCAGGCTACTGCAAAAGCAAGGTGTCGGTGCTGCCGGGCTGAGCGAAAAGCAGCGCCAGCAGGCGAAAAAGGTGGCCCAGGATTTCGAGGGCCTCTTTATCGGGATGATGGTAAAGTCCATGCATGACACGGTGGGAAAGGACAAGCTCACTGGAGGAGGACATGGGGAAGACGTCTACCGTTCGCTGCTCGACCAGGAGTACGTTGCGCAGGCAGTTAAACGGGGTGGATTCGGGCTGGCTAAGATGATCGAAAAGGATATTATCCGTCAGGAAAGCCGTAAAGTATCGCGAAAAGTCGATACGACCGAATAAACAGGGTGGCAAGATGACTACACAGATCAAACAGGTATGTGAGTGTTTAGGTGTTCTCCTGGATGCGTTTGGCAAACTCAAGCGGATGGTCCTGCAGGAGCGGGAGGATGTCATCTCGCTCAACCTCGAAGGGCTTAACATCCGGCGCTCAGAGTTGGAGACGTTTTTTGCCCATGTTCAGAATGTTAGTGACCGTGCGTCTCAGCTCATTATTGCCGCATGTGATGAACGGGGCATTGCCGGCAAAAAGTGGTTATCAGCGTTGGTCGAGGTTGCCCCCAAGCCGGACCGTGACCAGTTGTTGAAACTTCAGAAGTCCATCAAGGAAGAATCGCGTGCGGTGGAAAATGCCTTGAACGTAAATCGCGCCTTGCTTCAGGACTCCCTGGCGTTTACCAATCAGACTCTTCACATGTTCACATCCATTCTCAAAAGCAGTAGCAGCAGTACCTACGGCCAGCAGGGGCGTTTCATGGAATCGGCAGGTCAGCCCCGGATTATTTGCAAGGAGATCTAGATGGGTATCAATGCGATCTTTAATACAGCATCTTCCAGCCTGACCGCTCAGAGAATTGCCCTGGACGTTACGGGTGAAAATATTGCCAACGTCAATACGGAAGGGTATTCCCGGCAACGGGTCATACTGGATACTGCGGCGCCGACGACACACATCAGCGGGTTTCCGCTTGGAAGCGGTGTAAATGTTACCGCAGTGCAGCGCATCTATGACAATGTGCTCAACAAACAGATCAATGACGGCATCAGTGTTCAAGGCAACAGTGAGCAGAAGCTTTCGTCACTGAAGCAGCTTGAGCCATATTTCAACGAGTTGACCGGTAATGCGCTGGGTGATGCCATGCAGGGATTGACCGATGCCTGGCAATCGCTTTCCCTGAACCCGGCTGGTCTGGCCGAGCGCCAAGCGGTTTTGGGCAAGGCAACCATCATGACCGACACGTTCCATCAGATAAACAACAGCATCACCAATGTGCAGACCTTTGCTGATCAGAGTATTACCTCGGTTGCCACGGACATTACGCAGAAAGCCAAGGATATAGCCAGCCTGAACAGTCAGATAACCATTACGGAACAGGCTTCTGGTAATGCCAATGAACTGCGTGACAAACGTGATCTGTTGATTCAGCAACTCTCGAAACAGGTTGGGGTAACCTACGCTGAGCAACCGAACGGTTCCGTGACGGTCAAGCTCCCCGGTGGTCAGGACCTGGTTAACGGTATCAACTATGCAACGGTCTACAGTAATCAGGCCGGTCCCCCCGTGACCAGTAACACCATCCTTATTACTGCCACCGGAAATCCACCCCCGGCAACAGTTCCCGCTACTGATACAAATGTGACCGCCACGATCGGCGGATCCGGTAACTCCCTGGGAGAGATCGGTGGCCTGCTCTACACACGCGATACCGCCATGCCCAGCTATCTGGCTAAACTGGATGAGCTCGCCTACAATTTGGCCCAACAAACAAATGCTGTCCATGCCGCCGGCTGGAACCTGAACAATGCCACCGGCATCAATTTTTTCAGTCCGGCGACCGCAATTGCTCCCCCCGCACCGGCTGCAACTTTTGCAGGGTACAGTCAGAATATAACCGTAGCAATCACCGATACCAATGCGATTGCCGCAGCGGACACCAATCCGCTGACCGGTGGGACCGGCAACAACAAGAATGCCCTTCTGCTCAAAGGTCTGGCGGACACTCCAGTGGCGTTTGCCGGCGGTGTTCAGGTCTCGACCGCCTCGTATTATAACGCCCTGGTCAGCAGCGTGGGCGTTGATGTACAGTCCGCTACAAACCGGGATACGCAGAATGTGGCATTTATCAAGCAGCTCAGCTCGTTGCGCGAATCAAACTCGGGAGTATCCCTGGATGAGGAATTGATTAACCTGATGAAATACCAGAAGGCTTTCCAGGGTGCCTCTAAGGTGATCAGCACCGCAACCGAAATGATGGATACCATACTGGGGATGATCCGTTAAAGCCTCACAGCTTAGAAGAGGAGTAGTCCATGCGTATAACCACCAAAATGACCGCCGACAATTCCCTGTACAATATCAATGAGGGGCGAATCAAGCTCGACAAGCTGAACGAAAAGACATCCTCGGGCCTGAATGTGAATCGCCCTTCCGATGACCCCGTAGCCACCAGAAGAATCCTTGATGTGGAGAACCAGATCAAGAATTCCACGCAGTTTATCAGTAATATCAAGACCGGTCAGACTTGGCTGGATATGGCCGGTACAAGTCTGGAGGGGCTGCTTTCCACGGTGATGGACATCAAATCAACCGCTGGACAGGCGGTGAGCGGAATCAGTGATCCAACCAAAAAAGCGGATATGCTGGGACAACTCAAGCTGTTCCGGGAACAGTTGCTGGACTACACCGATACCCAGGTCGGCAACCAGTATGTTTTCAGCGGGTTCAACAGCAACAATGCGCCATTCAGTCCGACGACTCTGTCGGGTATAGTCACAACTGCGGGTAGTCCGAATATTACCAATATCAACACGACCGATCTCTATGTCGGTATGCCGATCACCGGCCCGGATATTCCCGCCAACAGTGTCATCACGGCGATCCCCACCCCCGGCGCCGCTGGAGCGATCACCCTGTCCAACGCCGCCGCAAACAGTAATGCGGCTGGTACTCTGACCTTTTCAGGAAAATTCAAGGGGACGGAGGACCCGATCAACATCGATGTGGGCAGCAGTTCACCGATTCCCATCAATGTGTCCGGTGGAGCGGTCCTCAGGGGAGGAACGCCACCCGGTAGCACGGGTGTTGACATCATCAAGACCGTGGATGAGTTAATGCTTGCCATTACCAACAATGATGTGGCTGGCATCCAGGCGGCAAATAAAAACCTTGATACGGCCAATCAGCAGGTGTTGAGAGCAGTCAGTGACGTGGGTATGCGCAAGGCACGTCTAGACAATTCCCTCTCATTACAGCAGCGTAACAGCAATACCCTGAGAGCGATTCATGATGATATGCAGAATGTTGACATGGCAGCGGCCGCAATTGCGCTGACCCAGCAAAAGACAGCGTTTGACGCTGCGCTTTCTGCCACCGCCAAGATAACGCCTCTTTCACTTTTGGATTACATCTAGGATTGCGGCGCATTGCTGCGACAAGGGGCGGAGTCCTTTGGACTTCGCCCCTTGTCGTTGTGCGCCCGGAGAAACGGTGAAAGGTTTTTACTGACGCACCTTCCTCATGATGACTATGTTGAAGTGGGTCCCTTCAAACGGTTCTTTCCGCACGATACGATAACCGAGTTGTTCGTACATGTGAATGTTCCGCAGGCTCATTTCTCCGGTAAACAGCTCCCACGATTGCGCTGTGGGGAACCTGGCCTCCATCGCTTCCATAAGCCGGCTTCCGATGCCCCATCCCTGGAAGTCGGGATGCACCATCAGGCGTCCGATCAGACAGTTATTTTCCTTCATGCTGCCATTAACCGATCCGATGATTCGCTCGTCCCTGACCGCCTTCAGAATGGTTTTGTGGTTAAAGTCAGCGATAAGTTGTTCTACCGATTGGGTCAGAGGCTGGATGGAAAAGTCGTTATAGATTGCCGCCTCGGAGAGATAGGATAGTTTTTGCAGTTTGATGATTGCTGACGCATCTGCAATCGTTGCGTCCAGAATTTCCATGATAAATCCTCGTGAAACACGGAGTGTTGATTCAGGCCCGTTCCAGCCCCGCGAACCGCAGCATGAGTTTTTTGGGGCCTGCTGAACCAAACCAGACAATGACCTTCTGGGCTTCGCCGATCCCCTCGATCTTCCGGATTGTGCCGAGACCGAACTTGCCATGCCGTACCTTCATACCGATAAAGATGCCATCGTGCTCTTCGGGCGGTTCGGGAATGACTTCAATCTCATCATAGGCGGCGAACACCTGCGCCAGGTTATGGCCGCTGTCCTGGTGGGGAGGCGTTTCCGTGCGTTGCTTTTGTGGGCTGACCGGAGTACCCAGCTCTGGAACCGCGACGCTTGTTGTAAGCCTGGTATCTGCAGTACGTCCGCCACCTGAACGAAGCCCAAGCCCAAGCTGCCCCTGTTCTCCCTCTTCTTCCAGTAACTCGGCCGGAATGTCCTTTAAAAAGCGGGAGGGCGGGTTGGTCTGCTCCTGTCCGAACAGGTAGCGCCGGCGGGCATTGAGCAGATACAGCCGCTCCCGTGCGCGAGTCATGCCGACATAACAGAGGCGGCGTTCCTCTTCCATGCCGTCCAGATCGTCCAGGGAGCGAACATGGGGAAAGAGGCGCTCCTCCAGTCCGATCATGAAGACAACCCTGAACTCAAGACCCTTGGCAGCATGCAGGGTCATCAGCGTCACCGATGGCTTGCCCTGTTCCCCCTGTTCCAGGTCCGAAACCAGCGAGACCTGTTCCAGAAATTCCGACAGGCCGGCCTGAGGGTCTTTTTCGCTGAATTCCTCCATGGCAGCCAGGAGCTGTTCCAGGTTCTCCAGTCGCTCGCTATCCTCCTGGTCACGGCTCTCACGCAGACGAGACATATAGCCGCTCTCTTCCATCACTGCCCGGCAGAGTTCCGGCAGGCTTTTGACGTCAAGCAACTCCCGGAAGTGCTCCATCATGGAGGTAAAGGAAGCAACCTTGCCGCGCGGACCGGAACCAAGCAGGCCGGTCAGAGTGCTTTCCCGCAGAGCAGTGTAGAAACTGATCCCGCTGGCAGCGGCCAGGCCGGAAACACGATCAACCGTGGCGTTGCCGATGCCCCGTGCAGGGACGTTGATGATCCGTTTCAGTGAAACCTCATCGGACGGATTGTCCAGCACCCGCAGATAGGCCAGGATATCCTTGACTTCCATGCGGGCGTAGAAACGGACACCACCCACAATGTGGTAGGGGAGCGCTTCAGATACCAGCGCCTCTTCCACCTGGCGTGATTGGGCATTGGTGCGGTAGAAGACGGCCATCTCCTGCAGCGGGATTCCGCATGAACGCAAGAGTGCGATTTCGCGGCTGATGAAGCGGGCTTCCTCCCGGTCCGATTCCACCCTGCGATAGCGGATTTTTTCACCATCGGGATTTTCAGTCCAGAGGGTCTTACCCTTGCGGCCGATATTTCGACTTACCACGGCGCCGGCTGCTTTAAGGATGGTGGAGGTGGAGCGGTAATTTTGTTCCAGCCGCACAACCAGGACACCGGGAAAATCCTTCTCGAATTCTAGAATATTGCGGATGTCGGCTCCGCGCCAGGAGTAGATGGACTGGTCGTCGTCTCCCACTACACACAGGTTTTTGCGTTCGCCGGCCAGGAGACGGATCAGCTTGTACTGCACCGGGTTGGTATCCTGGTATTCGTCAACCATGATCCACTGGAAACGTTCCTGAAACCTGCGTTGCACGTCGGGGAACTGCTCCAGCAGCTGTACGGTCAGCAGCAGCATGTCACCGAAATCAAGAGCATTGCACTTCTTCAGGCGCTCCTGATAGGCGTTGTAGATTTCAACAACCTTTGCGTTGAAGATGTCGCCCGCAACCACGGAGTCGATGTCTTTTGGAAAAAGACCGCGATTTTTGAAATCGTCGATCTTGGGGCCGATTACTTTGGGAGGATACTTCTTGTCGTCCAGGTCCAGTTCCTTGAGCACATCCTTCAGAAGTCGTTCTGAATCGCGGTCATCGTAGATCGCAAAGCTGCGTTCAAACCCCAGGTGGTGAATCTCCTGACGAAGAATGCGTCCACAGGCGGCATGAAAGGTGGCGATCAGCGGCACATCTCCGCCGCCCAACAGCTTGAAGACCCGCTCGGACATCTCCCTGGCAGCCTTGTTGGTAAAGGTCACCGCCAGTATGTTCCAGGGACGTACACCCTGATTGTGGATCAGGTGCGCGATACGGTGGGTGATAACGCGAGTCTTGCCCGAACCGGCTCCGGCCAGAATCAATAATGGACCTTCAGCGTGGAGCACAGCACTTTTCTGGGGTGGGTTGAGGTGTTTTACAAAATCCATATGGTATGTTTTAAGCTCACGGATCATGAGCGTCAACGAAAAAGTCCGTTTTGGGAATGAGTACAACAATCGATTGCCGCGGTCTTTCAGATACTGGCATATTCAATGCAAATAATTCTTAATCTGATTGCAACCGGGAGGAAACTACTATGAAAACCATACTGATATGTGACGACGAACCGGTTATCAGGATGAACCTGAAAGCGATGCTTCTGGACCTGGGTTTTGACGAGGTTTTGGAGTGCGGGGACGGTAAGAGCGCCGTGGAGATGGCGCTGGCGAGTTTTCCCGACATGGCGGTGCTGGATGTGGCCATGCCGAAAATGGACGGCATTACCGCCGCAACGGAAATCAGAAAAAAGCTTAAAATCCCGATCATGCTCCTGACCAACTGCTATGATGCACAGACTGCGAAACGGGCAGCTGAGTGCGGAATTGCCGCTTTTTTGACCAAACCGCTGCGTGAGCAGGATCTGCTCCCCGCAATCGAGATGGCTGTGGCGCACTCTGATGAGGTTGAAGGGCTCAAGGAAAAGATCGAGGATCTCCGTGAAGTCATCGAAAATCGAAAGATAATTGAAAAGGCAAAGGGGGTGTTGATGGAAAAGGAGCACTTGAGCGAAGCCGATGCCTATCGCGCCATGCAGAAAGTGGCCATGGACAGACGAAAATCATTACGTCAGGTTGCGGATGGAATTTTGAAGAATACGAAATAGCACGAAAGCCAAACCGGCTGGGGGTGGGAACGAAATTTATAGATATTAAAATACTTGACAATTTAATATAACATAATTAAATTTTGTCAGCAAAATTGAATAATCTGTTTGCAGTTTTCCGAAAAGAGCAAACCCGAGGTAACTCGGGGACGCAGAGACACGGACCCATTTTTTTCGCGGGTGGCCGGTCCGCCGAAGAAAATGCCCCGATTCCCCCTATCTTCGGTGCGTTGATAGGGGTTTTTTGCATCCTGCAACCATAGGGTCCTTTTATGAATGCCAGGATCAACAAAATAAGCCGTCCGCTGATGACGGATATTGTGCCGCGCGAACGGCTGTTCAGGCTGTTGGATAGTTCACGTCTTCGGCCGATTATCTGGGTGAACGGACCGGGCGGGGCGGGGAAATCCAGCCTCGTGGCAAGTTATATCGATTCAAGAATGCTTCCCTGCCTCTGGTATCAGGTCGACAGTGGGGATGAAGACATTGCCACGTTGTTCCATTACCTCCGTATGGCCCTCGATCACACCCATTTTGCTTTACCCGCGACCCTGCCCGCCTTGACACCAGAGTACCAGTTGGGAGTCGAAACCTTCAGCAGAAGGTATTTTGAAAAGTTGTTCGCAGCACTCCCTGCTCCCTGTGTGCTGGTCATCGATGATTGTCATGAAGTCTCCGATGAATCACTGTTTCACCAGGTGTTACGTAGTGGTTTGTGTGAGATTCCCCAGGGAATTAACGTCATTATTATCAGTCGGAATGCACCGCCCCCTTCGCTGATCCATCTCCGATCCCGGAGCAGGCTGAGTCTGATCAGTTGGAATGATCTCCGCCTGACATCCGTAGAGACGGAAGCGATTGTGCACCTGCGTAACACGGGTGTCGCTGTCAAGGAGAATATCCAGCGGCTGCACGATAAAATCTAGGGATGGGTTGCCGGACTGGTGCTTATTCTTGAATCGGGGAATGCTGGTTTGGCATTGAATAATCCGGAACTGCTGCCCATTAAAGAAGTATTTGACTATTTTGCAGGGGAGTTGTTTGCTGGAATGGACGAGGCAACACGCATTTTCCTGCTTAAAACAGCCTTTCTCCCCGAAATTGAGCCGTTTTCCGCGCAAAAACTCACCGGAGTCCCCCATGCCGGTCAAGTTCTCTCCGAACTGCATGAAAAGAACTGTTTTACCGAACGCCGCTTCGAAACCGAATCTGCCTACCGTTACCATCCACTGTTCCGGGAATTCCTGATTGACAGGGCTCATCAGCATTTCTCCCGTGAAGAAATACACACTATCCGTCATGATGCGGCAGCGGTTCTGGATGAGTTGGGCCGGACGGAAAGCGCCGTGGAACTCCTGATTGAGGCACAGTGCTGGGAGGAGGCGGCACAGCTGATCATTCGGGAGGCTCCGGTTTATATCACCCAGGGTCGCTCAAAAACCATGCTGCAATGGATTGGGCGTTTGCCAATAGATAGAGCAGAAAAAACACCCTACCTCTTTTTCTGGAAGGGAGCTTGCCAGCTCTGTGAAAACCCGGCCGAGAGTTTCGAAAGTTTCAAGCGTGCCTACCAGATTTTCAGGGAACGTGGTGACCAAGTTGGCCTGTGCCTCTCATGGGCGGCCGGAGCCGATGCCACCCTGTACAGTGACTTTGCCTATCAGGACTGGATACCCGCACTTGAGGAATACATGCAGCTGAATCCAGTTTTTCCGAACCCTGGAATCGAGGCGCGGGTTATCGCTAGTCTGTTCAATGCCATGTCTCTGCAGCAGCCTGAGCATCCCCGCCTTCCTGAGATGGAGGCGCGGGCATATGCGTATTATTGCCAGCCCGGTGCCCTTGACTTCACCGTACGACTGGAAACGGGTCTGTATCTCGTGGTTTTCAACCTCTGGTTCGGTGAGATCGTAAAGGCCAGGTTCATTGTTGATATGCTCGGCGATATCTCGTGTGGCGCAGTTGTGTCCGACTTGACGATCATCACCCTGAAAACCACCCAGGCCCTGGTTGATTTCTTTACCGCATCATTTGTTTCCTGCCGTGAGGCCGTTTTCGAAGCTGTCAAGCTTTCGGAAGAAACCGGCATTTCCATCTGGACCTGTCATGTCCTGGGTCACGGTCTTGCCGCGGCATTGAGTGATGGCGATCTGGCGATGGCGGATATCCTGCTTGCCAGACTAAAGGATAATCTGGGCAGGGCCGGAGTGATGGATGTGGGGTATTATCATTTCGGCCTTGCATGGCGGGCGAGAGCAAAGGGAGACCTGGCCGGAGCGTACCTGAATCTCGAAATCGCCGGCTCGATTCTGGCCGGCCTGGACAACCTACCCTGTCATGCCGTGCTCCATACCAGCCTTGCTGAGCTGTGCTTCAGGCGCGGAGATGACTGCAGCGCGCGAAAGCACCTTGATATGGCCCGTGCGGTGGGTGTGAGGATGCGCAGTCGAGTGGTGGAGTTCATGTGTCTGGTGCTGGAAGCCGAGATGGAACTGGAACAGGGGCGGGAAGTCGTTGGTATCGATCTGCTGTGCTCTGCGTTTGCGCTTGGAAGAGCCTGTGGAATAGTCAATACCTACTGGTGGCAGCCGGAAATCATGGTTCGATTGTGCCTGAAAGCACTTCAGGCGGGAATTGAAACGGATTATGTCCGCGGCCTTATCCGGAGCCGGGGCCTTGTTCCCCAAAAGCCGCCCATGGATATGGAAGAGTGGCCCTGGAAGGTCAAAATTTATTCCCTGGGGCGTTTCGAGCTGTATATCAATGGCAACCTAATGCGATCTAGCGGAAAGGTTCAGAAAAAACCTCTTGAAATGCTCAAGAGTCTTATCGTGCTGGGAGGCTCCGAATCGCGTGAGGGGCAGGTTGCCGATCTGCTCTGGCCGGAGTCGGATGGGGACACAGCCAAAAATTCGCTGAAGATTACCCTTCACCGTTTGCGTGAGATGTTAGGGAATGAAAGAGTTGTTCAGATCCGGGAGGGAAAACTTTCCCTTGACCAGCATCAGGTGTGGGTTGATGCCTGGGCTTTTGAAGAGATGCTCCAGACCAGAGGATCTGATGATCGGGACGATGAATATATGCGCCGTGCTGAAAAGGCGCTTTGCCTCTATCGCGGCCATTTTCTGGATGAGGACCATGATAAGCCCTGGACTGTAACCCTGCGCAAGCGTCTGCGGGACAGATTCAAACATGCTGTCGTGGCACAGGGAAACCTGTGGCGCGAGAAGGGTGCCGCCGATCGCGCGGTTGCCTGCTACCAGCGTGGGTTGGACGTTGACGATCTTGCCGAAGAGGTGTACCGGTGCTGATGGAATGTTGCCAGTCGGCGGGTCTCACAGAAGATGTTGTCACCATATGCTTGCACTGTAAAGATGACCTCACCTGTCACGGAATCACTCCCCCACAAAAAACGATTGTCCTCTACAAAAAAACTCTGGAGTGAATACATTCTTTCACGAGAAACGGATGTTCCCTCTCCTTTCCGCGTTTTTTTTTTTTGCACAATTAGCAAACGGTCTATGGAATACGTATCCAATCCGTAACCTTTCGTTATGTATCCTTCCTCCAGCCGATCCATCAGAGCCAGGAGGAGACATCTGTTCCCCTCGCGGGTTGCAGATCAACTAACCATCATGAATCACACTATTATGGTTGTAGATGACGATCCGATCATTCGGCGTATTTTGCGCAGGATCCTGGAGTCTGACGGCTACAGGGTGATTGCCGAGGCAGGTGATGGTGCCGAAGCGGTAGAAAAATACCGCGAGCTCCGACCGGCAATAACCATCCTGGATAATATGATGCCCGAGATGAATGGCATCGAGGCCAGCAGGAAGATCGTTGCACTGGATCGGGACGCCAAACTCATCATGTGCAGCTCCCTCTGCCGAAATATGTTTGAAAGCAGCGCACGTATGGCAGGCGTCAGGGAGTTGATTCCCAAGCCATTCACGGTTCAGCAGGTGCTGGATGTGGTTGGCCGGTTTTCCTGTACGCCCGCGGAGTAGTCGCTCTCTTCCTCGCTTTCCGTAAGATGCAATTCAACTCGCGCGCCCCAAGGGACTGGCAGCCACCAGCCGTCCGGTCACTGTTTCAATTTCACTGACCACCTTTTTGTCCATTTTCTTCAGCCAGCGCTGGGGGATGCCCTCCATGCCGTAATATGCGCCGGCCAGCATGCCGCAGATGGCACCGGTAGTGTCGGCGTCCCCTCCCTGATTGATCGTTCCAACCACGCACTCCTCAAGATCCCTGCCCCTGAAAAAAAAGTGAAAAACCGTTTGGAGAGTATCAACCACATATCCGGTAGCCAGACCGTGGTACGGCTCAAAGGAAAAGGTTGGAAAGCGGGCTACCAATCCATCCACCTCCCGCCGCAATCGTTTTTTTGATTCACCACACAGGGCCAGATGGATCATTTTGCCGAGACAGGCGCAGGCTGCGTCGGATACCGGGTTGTTATGGGTCAGGTGGGCCTGCTCCAATGCGTATTTTTTAAGCAGGGTTTCGTCGGGCAGCGAAAAGAGCGCCACCGGCAGGATCCGCATGGCGGCCCCATTGCCGGCATCCCACTCATTGGGTGCTGCTTCGAGGGCTCCATGCAGCATATAGGAGCGAATCCCCTTGCGGCAGGTATCGCCGCAATCCACCGGCCGGGACTTCAGCCAATCCGCAAAGTTGCGTGCAACCTGTTCCAGCGACCACCCCTGTGACCGGACAATTGCCCGGGCAATACAGAGGGCCATCTCCGTGTCGTCGGTGACCTGACCCGGTTTGAGGCGCAACCAGCCGCCACCGATGATATTTTTGAATACCCCGTATTTGGCCTGGATTTCCGGAGCGGTCATGAACTCAACCGTGGCACCCAGGGCATCGCCGATTGCCATACCAAGAAAAGCCGCACGGGCTCGATCGTGAATATCTTTCAGGTCGTACTGACAAAACATGGCAGGATTCCTTTGCGGCGCTGCAATGGTGCAGACATTGCTTGAGCGAGGCCACATGAGAGCTTGCAAAAACCAATCCAGACAGGGAATGTCCGTCAAGCCCCATTGTCAGGATGCTTTTTTAGATTCACACGGTAATGACAGCACGATCAATAGACGCACTGCCTACAAAGTAAGCATTTGTGGGGCGTGGGGGACTTATATAAAATACGTTACCAGGCAATTGAGTGCCTGAAGGCTAGTGTATTGGGCATGTTCTCATCTTTTTACGATTGGTTACAAAATTGGCCTGCTCTGTGCTAGGAGATAAGACATTAGAGCAAGTGGCAAGAAACCAACCGAATACACACTGTTTTCGTTGAGGCAATGGAGTTCGCGGTGAGTGACCTGCGGGCTTTTTCCGTCTTGAAAGGAGCAAAATCATGGCACAGGCTTGCGATATGAAAAATAAAATTCAGGGGCACCCCTGTTTTGGTGGCAATCACCACAAAAATGGACGGATGCATCTGGCGGTTGCACCACGCTGCAACATCAAATGTGGCTACTGCAGCCGCAAGCATGACTGCGCCAATGAGTCCCGACCAGGCGTGACCAGTCGATTGCTGACACCGGGGGAGGCTTTGCAAAAGGTGCGGGAGGTCATGGCCAGTCCGGTGGTGGGACCGATCATCAAGGTTATCGGTATTGCCGGCCCCGGCGATCCGCTGGCCAACGAGGAAACCTTTGAAACTTTTGAGATGATCAAGAATGAGTTTCCGCACCTGATGCTCTGCTTGAGCACCAATGGCCTGCTGTTGCCTGAGTCCATCGACCGGCTCCACGAAATGGGGCTGCACAGCCTGACCGTAACCATCAACGCAGTGGATCCGGAGGTCGGCGCCCGGATCTATCGCCATATTGTTTACCACGGCACACACTACCGCGGAACTGAGGGGGCAGCCATCCTGATTGCCAATCAGTTTGAGGGGCTTAAACGGGCCGCAGAGCTGGGTATGACCATCAAAGTCAACGCGGTGCTTGTACCGGGCATCAACGATGACCAGATTCCGCTGATCGCTGCCAGGGTCAAGGAGTTGGGTGCGTTTGTCATGAATATCATGCCGTTGATACCCCAGGCGGATTTGGCCCATATCGAACAACCATCGGAAGAGCGACTGGCAGAGGTCCGCAAGGAGAATGAAAAGATTATCGGCCAGTTTGCCCACTGCAAGCAGTGTCGGGCCGATGCAATCGGACTTATCGGCAAGGATGTGACCATCGGCGAATCAGCCTGCGCGCCGCCGGTTAGATAGAGCCGTCGTCCTGAGTATGTGGCCATGGTCATAAAACCTTTTCGGGTGGAAGATAGTGAACATTTTCTGTGTCTGGCGGCTGCCGAGCAGTGGGTGACCGGACGATATGAGCTGGATTTTTTGCTGGCAGTATTTCCCGAGGGTTGTTTTTGTATGCAGGACGAAACAGGCGCTACGGTCGGCTTTGTGTCCTCCCTCAAGCATGACCGTAGCGGCTGGATCGGCAATCTGCTTGTCAGACCCGATTGTCGTGGAGCAGGGATCGGTGAAGCGCTGTTTGTGCGGGCGTTGAAGTCGCTCCGGTACGCCGGGGCTGAAACCATTTGGCTGACCGCCTCCGCAATGGGCAGACCTCTGTATGAAAAGCATGGCTTTAAAAGTATTGACAGAATTGTGCGCTGGGTTGTGCAAGCAGGTGGCGCAAATGATTTCGGTGGAAGAGGTGACGCACGCTTTGATGCGGCATTGGACAGGTTGTGCTGGGGGGATCGACGGGAACTCCTGCTGGAATGGGTAGCAGATCGAGGGACTGTTGTGGCGGAAGAATCGGCCTGGGCAGTCATGCAACCTGTCGGGGAGGCTGTGCAGATCGGTCCCTGCGCTGCACGGGACCACCGCGTCGTCGGGCGGGTCATATCCAGAGCTTTGGCAGCGGTTGCGGCGGGAACAAACGTCCTCTGCGATGCTCCATTGTCAAATGGTCCATGCTCGGCTCTTTTGCGGGAGTTGGGATTTGGGACGCGGGGAGAAACGCATTTAATGTGTGCCGGCGCAAAACCGGACTACCAACCGGCGTATCTGTTCGGATTGGCAACCTTAGGGAGTAGCGGATAGCGATGACCGTTTCAGGGAAGCGACGCTTTGGGGTAGCTCTTGCCATCGCGCAGCTGCAGGGTTATGTCGCTGCTCGTCTGCGGACGATCGAGCAAAAAACCCTGGATACGATGGCAGCCGAGGTTGCGCAGAGTATCGAGCTGTTCAGCCGTCTCGACCCCTTCGGTTACGATCCTCAGTTTCATGCTCTCGGCCAGTGCAATGATCGCCGTGACGATGGCTGCATTTTCACTGTCGGATTCAATGTTCTGGACAAACGATTTATCAATCTTCAGGGTGTCAAGTTGGAAGCGTTTCAGGTAGCTGAGCGAGGAATATCCGGTACCGAAATCATCAATCGCCAGTGAAAGCCCCATCGCCTTCAGATCATTCAGGGTAGCGACGGTCTCTTCACCATTTTTCATAAGCACTCCCTCGGTCAGTTCCAGCTCGATACATTCGGGACGCACTCCACTTGTCTCCAGAATGGCGCGGATCCTTTCCGGCAGATTTTTCTGAACGAAGTTCTGGCCGGACAGGTTGACCGCGACACGGACCGGGGGCAACCCCTCCTCCTCCCAGACCTTGAGCTGTCTGCAAACCGCCTTCAAAACCCATTCATCAATCCCGACGATCAGTCCCGTCTCTTCCGCCAGAGGAATAAACGTTGACGGTGGTATCATGCCGAGCTCAGGGTTGTGCCAGCGCAGCAGAGCCTCCAGACAAAATACCTGGCCACTCACCATGTCGACCTGGGGCTGGTAATGCAGGGTGAATTCCTCCCGTTCCAGGGCATGCCGCAGCTGATTCTCCAGCAGAAGCAGCTCGAAGGCATTGTCGGTCATGGATCGGGAATAGAACTGGAAGTTGTTTTTTCCCAGATCCTTGGCATGATACATGGCCGTGTCGGCGTACTTGATCAGGGTGACGATGTCATTGGCGTCGTCGGGGTAGATACTGATGCCAATACTGGCCGTCACGAACACCTCGTGCCCTTCGAGAAAAAAGGGTTTTGATGACTCCTCGATGATCCGGCGTGCAACGATGGCAGCATCCTGGGAGCGGTTAATGTCATCCAGAATGATGGTAAACTCGTCTCCGCCGAGACGGGCAATGGAATAGAACGGTTGACTGAGGTTGTCATGGGTGATGCAGTCGCTTTTGCGGACCGTTTTTGACAGTCGTGAGGCAAACTCCTGCAGCAGTTTGTCACCCACGCTATGCCCCATGGTGTCATTGATCCATTTGAAGCGGTCCAGATCGAGAAAGAGCGTGGCAACTTTGCTGCTCTTGCGTCCGGCATGGGCCAGGGCATGGTCAAGGTTCTCCTTGAAGAGAATCCGGTTGGGCAGGCCGGTCAGGCTGTCGAAATAGGCCAGGTTTCTGATCTGTTTCTCGGCTTCTTTTCGCTCGGTGATGTCCTGCATGATACCGGCCATACGCACCGGTTTGCCGTTTTTATCGGCAATGACCTCCGCCTCGCTATGAACGAAGCGCTCGCGGCCATCGGGTAGCAGGATCTGATGGTCGATACTGTAGGGTTTCTTTTGGGTAAGAGCCTCTTCCACCGCCGAACTGACCAGTTCCTTGTCCAGGGGATGAATAAAGTTCAGAAACGCTTGATAGGTCTTGTCAAGTTCCTGGGGATCCACATTGAAGATCTCATAGACCGCATCGGACCAGCGCATGCGGTCGTTCTCCACATTCCACTCCCAGCTTCCCAAGCGGGCAATGCGCTGGGCATAGCTAAGACTGAGTCGGCTGTTGTCCAGATCGTACAGTGTCCGGCTTGACCGCAGCATGTATTGCACCCGATATCCCAGAACATGCCAGTTGAAAGGCTTGGAAATGAAATCCGTTGCGCCTGAATCATAGGCTTTCCTGATGGACTCGACATCATCGAGTCCCGTCATCATCAGAATGGGTGTATTGGCACCCTCGGGGTGTTCGCGAATCTGTCTGCACACCGTGAAGCCATCCGTACCCGGCAGCATGACATCAAGCAGGACGATATCCGGTTGCAGCCGGCTGAACAGGGACAGGGCCTCATCGCCGTCAGAGGTCTCTTCCGTTTCAAAACCAGCCTGCCCCAGGGCATCACGGGCAAGCGTGCGGATAAAGAAATCATCGTCTACGATGAGAACGAGACTGCGGGTATTGTATGTGGAATCAACGTTCATGGAGTAGTTCCATTTGTGTTATTGGCGCTGAGTGAGAAGGCGGATCATGGCCTGAATAGTTTAGCACCATTTTTGCCTTTCGTTTACCATGCTTGGCAAAGAGCGCTTAAATGATTCTATTCCGCATTTTTAAGCTATTTCAAGGTCGGCCTTTGCTTTTGTAAGACAATCAGGGCATATACCGTGACTGAACAGTGCTTCGGAGTGCTCGGTGATGTACTGTTCCAACTGCTGCCAACAGGCCTTGTCATCCCGAATTTTCTTGCAGTACATGCAAATGGGGATGATTCCTTCCAGGTGTTTAACCTTTGCCTGGGTTTCCCGAAGCAAGGTCTCGGTCCTTCGTTTCTCCTCCAGGGCTTCCACCATCGCATTGAATGAAGAGGAAAATCCACCCATGAAGTAGACCCTCTGGCTGTAGTCGCCAGCTGCTATCTGTCCCGTCTGCCAGGTGAGATGGAGAAGATTGGCCTGAAGCTGTTTGAAGCGGGATATCAGTAAATTTCGAGGCGGCGCAGGGACTTCGAGGTTGCCTTCCGCCAGGGCCCGGATGAAGTCATGGGCATCGTTACATGAGCCGATCAGCCTGTTCACGGCATTACACAGCTCTTTCAGCGCTGGATCGAAGTCGGTGCTGTTTTCCACCGCTTCGGCCGTCTCTCCGCGCAAAAGCCGCATAATCTGTTCCGTGAGCGCTTTAAGCTGGTCATTGCGTTCATCCGGCATACCTCAACATTCCCCCATGGCGGTAACCTTGAAGCGGCATGTCCGTTCGCCGGAGGCCCAACAATCAATCTCGCGGACATCGAGTTCACGTCCCGTGTAAACGCCGAGAACGCCGGCGATAAAACCTTCGTCGTATTCACAGACCGTTTCATCGGCAGGCGGAAGCCCGGAGCAGTCCAGGTCCTCCGAGACCGTCAGAGTAAACTCCATCTTGTCGATATCGCTCTTCTCCACCCGCATGATACCGACCTTGAGGGACAGCAGCTTCTCCTGCAATTCGGCCACAAATTCATTAAAGGGGAGCGTACAGTTCAGCACATTTTTGCAAAACTCCGTCCCGGCAAGCCGGCCTGCTTCCCGCAGCAATTCGGTCGCTTTCTCAGCCGAAAGATGCCGGTTCAGTACATCCCGCAAAGAATACTGCATCAGCCGGTAGACCGCCACGTTCATGACGCTCCCCAGGTTGGGGCGTCCCCCATCAATGTCACCCAGATCACTCCATTGAAAGCGGTATGATTGACTTTTGAACATTGCTTAACTCCTTTAAACTGTTTAGTCGCATTGTGCAAATAGAGAAACGATTCTGACAAGATTGTCCAGGGTCCAACTCTAAGGCCGATTTAGATGTTTTCAATCAACTCTCGCCTGTCATTCGAGAACATCATTTCAAGATTTAGCAGCACTAGAAGCCTGTCAGCATGGTTGATCACACCTGCAATGTACTCCTGGCCGACGCCGCCGGCGGCAACCGCTGGTGATGGCTGGATTTCGCTGGCGGAGACGCGAATTACTTCGGATACGGAATCCACGGTAAAACCGATCAGTTCGCCAGCCACATCCATAATGATTACTCTGGTGTGCTGGTTGTTTTCGGTCTCCATCAGCCCAAATTTTTTACGCATGGATATGATTGGAATAACCTTTCCGCGAAGATTGATAATGCCTTCAACAGAGTGATCGGTGTTGGGCATATGGGTAATGTTGACCATGCGGATGATCTCCCGCACCTTGAGGACCTCGACACCGTATTCTTCCTGATCCAGTTGAAAGCTGACCAATTGGATAAGTTCGCTGGATGTTTTGCTGTCTTCTGTTCGTACTGCAGGCAGATTTGCCATGGATCACCTCTCAAGTAATAGGGAATGTGCTGACAAGATAGTAAAGCTACTGTGCGGCATCACTGGTTATGATGCCGGAACGGAATGAATCCGCCGCAGCTATGCGACCTTGAACCATGCCGTCGTTTGTTCCAGGTCAGTGGACAGCTTGGCCAGCAGTTTGGCCGATTCCTCAATCTGATCTGCGGCCGACTCGGTGGATTTTGTTCCACTGGCTATTTTTTCAACATTCATTGAAACTTCCGATGTGACGGCCGATTGCTGCTCGGTTGCCGTGGCGATGCGGCTGACCATGTCCATGCTGTTATTGGATGCCGAGACGATATATTCTAACGCCTGGCTCGCCTCTCCCGCTTTGACCAGTCCGCCGTCGGCCTCCCGTTTGCTGGCCGACATGCTTGCAACCGCATGCCCGGTATCCACCTGTATGGCTTTGATCATGCGGCTGATCTCCTGTGTTGCCTTGGCTGTCCGTTCCGCCAGGGCACGAACCTCGTCCGCCACAACCGCGAATCCACGGCCATGCTCGCCGGCCCGGGCCGCCTCGATGGCGGCGTTGAGAGCCAGGAGGTTGGTCTGATCGGCCACATCCTCGATGGTGGCAACGATATCACCGATCTGTGCGCTGGATTCACCCAGCTTTTCGATGGTTAATGACGATTCCTGGACTGATTTGACGATTTTGTTCATTTCATCCACGACTCCGGCAACAGCCGACATGCCGTTGTTGGCCGCCGTGCTGGTTTCCTTGGCAGCATTGGCGGCTTGTTCTGCGCTGCTGGCTATATCCTGGAGTGTCTGTGACATTTCGGTGGATGCGTTGGCCACCTGTTCCGTCTGGCTGGCCTGTGTATGGGCGTTGTGGTTCATCTCCTGGGTGGTGGCCAGGAGTTCCCGTGAATTATCCGCAAGCGTATGGCTTAGGTTGCTGACGTCTCCGGCGAAAGTCCTTAGTTTTTCGATGATTATCTTCATGGCGGAAAAGAGCTTACCGATCTCTTCATTGCTTTTCACATTTATGTTCTGACGCAGGTCACCATCGGAAATTTTTTCCAGGGCTACCAGGGCATACCAGAGCGACTTGCAGACAACGGTCTTGACGGTGAAATGGCTTAGCCAGGAGCATATGATTAACCCGGCCAGCATGGTTCCGATGGTCAGGTTGCGGAATAAAGTAAACATCCTGGTGCCTTCGGCGACTCGCTCCGGAGCAATGTGGTATTGCCTGGCAAGCTCATCAATGAAATTACCGCTGGCCCATAGCTGGTAGAGGGAAAATGCGCCCAGGCAGGTGGCGCACAACATGACGATGGAGACAGTTATGAACATTTTCGTGGCGAGACTCTTGCTGTAGAACCATGATTTTAACATGTGATTTATTTCTCCTTGTGTGCAATGGACAGGGTTATTGAATTTCTTGTATGTATTCCAACTCGTTGTCTGAAAACAGTCTGCCAAGATCCACGATGATCAGCAGCCGCTCGGCGTGATTGAAAACGCCGGAAATGAACTCCTGGGAAATGCCTCCGGAAAGCACCAGCGAAGGTGGCGGCTGGATCTCGTTACTATGGATGCGGATTACCTCTGAGACGCTATCCACCACGAATCCGGTCATACCGTTGCCCACCTCCATGACCAGTATCCGGCTGTTGTTGTCACACTCACTCTCGCAAAGTCCGAAACGCTTGCGTAACGAGATGATCGGCACAACCGTGCCGCGCAGGTTGATGATCCCGCCCACGTAATCGTGGGTATTGGGCATCTTGGTGATTGAGGGCATGCGGATAATCTCCCGAACCGTTAGCACATCAACACCGTACTCTTCTCCTCCCAGTTCGAAGCTGACCAGCTGAATGATCTCCTGGGTGGTCTGTTTTACTTCCGTTCTGACTGCTGGTACGTTGCTCATGGTCACTCCCTATGCCAGCCGGAAACGGCTGACGAGATTTTGAAGATATGTACAAAAATTTGATTCCCGTTGTTATTCAGGTTCTTCTGAGGGAGTCGTCGAGCGACTCAGCGATGGTGCCGAACCGTGAAAAATCAAGGTAACGAAGGAGCGAAATCTCTTCTGCTGATAGGGCAAAGCCCTCGCGGTAACAGGTGTTATTGAGAGAGTTTGCGGCGCCTGTCCTGAAATCCGCATCGGTTATGATCCTGCCTAAAAAACGTTCAACCTCAATTTGGGACATTCTGTACCTCCTTCATATGTCCCTGGACGGGACACTTTAATGAAGCATACATGCTTGTGGTAAGAGTAGTTACACAGATGGTGCCAAAGATGTTAAGTCTGTAATTTAAGATGGTTGGAAGATTGTGCTCGGAAGAGGGTGTCCTTAATGAGGACAAAGTGTGCCTGAAGGGGACAGTGTGGAAAATGAGGGGGATATTTTGTGGGAGACAACGTACTAGTGTGACTCTGTCCAATCCGCAACGGATTTCAAAGTATGGTTCTTGAATTCCCTGAACTCCGACTCAAGACGTTCCAAAAGAACACGCCAGCCGTCACGTTGCCCCTCACGCGCCATCATCTCAAGGGTTGAAGCGGTCACTTTGATCTTGTGGGCGGATATGTTGGCTGCCGCGCCCTTGATCGTATGGACCTGGATACGCACCTGGTCGTCGTCCCCGCTGTCCACGGCCTGGCGCAATGCCTTGAGGTATCCGGCTACGTTTTTATCGAACATGGTCAGCAAGCGCGGCACCAAGTCATCTTTTCCACCGAGCCGAACCAGAAGTTCTTCCCTGTCGAAGACCGGCAGCGCAGCTGATCCTTTGGGTGAAGCGTTCATTTCCGCCTTGGCGCCTCTTGTCCAGGTTTTTGCACCGGTCTCAAAAAAACAGTTCAACATCGATTGGATGTCTTGCGGCTGGAACGGTTTGCTGATGTAATCATCCATCCCTGCTTCGCGACACCTTTCCCTGTCTTCTGCCATGGCATAGGCGGTCATGGCGATAATGGGGATATGTCCGCCCTGACTGCTTTCCCGCTCACGAATTCTGCGGGTGGCCTGAAAGCCATCCATGACCGGCATCTGCACATCCATGAAGATGAGGTCATAGCTGCCGGCTGCTTTCAGCCAGGTCTGAACGGCCTCTTCCCCGTTTTCGACCAGGGTGATTGCATGGCCGTCGCGCGCCAGGATCGTTTCGATAAGTTTCTGGTTGACCGGAACATCCTCTGCCACCAGGATGCTAAGCCTCTGCCTGTTCTTTAGTGCCTGGAAGCCTGCCACCGGCGCATTTTCGGGCTCTCGGGAAGAATTCCCCGATGAAATCAGCTGGCAGAGCATGTCGTGGAGTTCCGTATGAATAATCGGCTTGGTGAGATATGCATCCACTTTCAGCTCGCGGCATCGCCGGGAGTCGCCGCGTATGCCGGCGCTGAGCATCAGGATGCAGTAAAGTGGGTCGTGAACCGGCTGACGGCGGATTTCTTCAATCAGCTGCCAGCCGTCACAATCCGGCATCCGTGCATCGATCAATGCAAAATCGAAGGGGGCTGCACTGCGAACCGATTCATCTAGGGCTTTCAATGCCACTGCCGCGCTTTCCGCCAGGGAGACGGTCACACCCCATTTTGCAAGCATGGTGGCCAGCAGGTCACGGTTTATGGTTATGTCGACCACAATTAGTGCGGTGCGCCCTTTGAGAGACGGTGTGGTACGGACCGCTTGCGGCGTTTGTTGGGTGGCGAAGCGGGCCGTGAAGGTGAAGGTGCTGCCCTGGCCGAGTTCGCTTGCCACCCGGATGTCTCCTCCCATCAGCTCAATCAGATTTCTGGAAATGGCCAGCCCAAGACCGGTGCCGCCGAATGCTTTGGTGGTGGAAAGATCGCCCTGTTCAAAGGGATCGAAGATCCTGTCCTGTTTTTCCGGTGCTATGCCGATACCTGTGTCCTGTACGCTGAAAGACAGCAGGCAGGCCTTTTCATCTTCTTCAATCACGCGCATATCCACCAGCACCTGGCCGTTGGAGCTAAACTTTATGGCATTGTCCACCAGGTTTATGAGAATCTGCCGCAACCGTCCGGGATCACCGATCAGCGCGTCGGGTATGTCCGGGGGGTGATTGAAGATGACTTCCAGTTCCTTCTCGGCGGCCCGCACGGAAATGCCCTGAAGCGCGTGGCCAATGGTGGCGCAAAGCGGGAACGGCACGGCTTCAAGTTCCGCTTTACCAACTTCTATCTTCGAGAAATCCAGGATATCATTGATGATCGCGAGGAGATTTACCGCGGAGCTTTTCACCGCGTTCAGGTAGCTTTTCTGTTCGGAGTCGATATTCGTGGTCAGGCAGAGTTCCGTCATGCCGATGATGCCGTTCATGGGGGTGCGGATCTCGTGGCTCATGTTGGCCAAAAATACGCTTTTGGCTTGGTTGGCGGCTTCGGCGCGGCTTTTGAGTTCGACAGTAACCCGCATATCCCGCTCGCGCTGGCGCAGTACGCTCATGATGATTGCAATCCCTGAAAGCAGTGCAACGATACAGCAGAGCGCCAGTGTCGTGATCCCATGCATGGTGTGACGCCAGTTGGCGAGGAAAAAGTCTTCGGTGACGGTAATATTGATAATAAGCGGGTAACGTTTCACCTTGCGCACCGCTCCAAGACGGGCCTCACTGCGATTATCCCGCAATGCCCGAGGGGTCTTGAGATAGATGACGTCGTTGTCTTTACCCTTCTTTGCGATGACGGTGTGGGTTGAGCCGGTTGTGTTGGTCTTGCCGATGATAGTGTCGTTGAAAGGCCATCCGGTGAGCAGGGTAAAATCACTGCGATAGAGATTAATCGAAGCGCCCTTGCCGAGATTGCGCCCCAGCTGCTCATAGAAATTGGTGAAGACATCGACCGATATCCCCACCAGCGCCAGCCCGATCATGTCTCCGTGTGGACCATCGATGCGGCGGCTAATGTAGAAGACCCATTTACCGTTGCCCTTGTTGCGCACGGAAGTACTGACAAATCCCCCGGCATCACGGTTTTTGGATTGCTCTCTAAAATAATCACGGTCGACAAGATTGATGGGAGGAGGCGGGAAGGATCGGGTAAAATTGAGGACATCGCCATTTTTGGCAACAACCGTTGCAACGTCAACCTGGGGCAGGGATTCGGTTTTGTCTTTCAACATCCGGAATATCTTCCGGCTTCCCATCCTTTTTCTGAAGGATTCCGGGTTGTCGGCCCCCTCGGCCCGGACCTTGTCAGCTATGCTGTCAAGAGCCAGGTAGGCTGAGGCCATGGTCTGATAGGCGTGTTCCGACAGAAGCAGAGAACTGTTGCTCATCTGTTTGCGCCAGATCTCAATTTCCTGTTTTCGCAGTATCAGGGTAGCGGCTATTGCCAGAGAAACAATTACCAGTACAACCAGTACTCCAAAATAGAGCGTCAGCCGGCTGGCATTGAATTTTTTCCAAAAATAAATCATGGGAGGTATGTGTGTGCTGTCTGATTCCGGGGTGGATGTGCTAGTGCTCCATCTTCCAGATATGACTCTGCTGATCCGGTGTGTCTTTCAGTTTTTCCCGTATGGCGATAAAGCTTTCAACGTTGTTCAGAAACAGGTCGAGAAGCTCCGGATCAAAGAATACTCCACGCCCCTCCTCCATGATACTCATTGCCTTGTCAAACGGGAAGGCATCTTTGTAGGGGCGTTTCGATGTCAGGGCGTCAAATACGTCGACAATTGAGACGATCCGGGCAAAGATATGAATCTCCTCTCCCTTGAGTCCTGATGGGTAGCCGCTGCCGTCCCATTTTTCATGGTGTTGCAGGGCAATGATATGGCCGGCCTTGATGACGGGGTAGCGTTCAGCGTCGGACAGAATCTTGGCTCCGATTTCGGTATGGAGCTTGATAATATCGAATTCACTCTGATTCAATTTACCCGGATTGCACAGAATCCGATCCGGGATACCGATTTTGCCCACGTCGTGCATGGGAGAGGCGAAGCGCAGCACCTCACACTGCTCTTCGGAGATGCCGTACAGGAGCGCCAGATGTTTGGAGAGTTCGCTGATGCGGCGGATGTGCATGCCGGTTTCCTGGTCGCGGAATTCCGCTGCCCGGCCCAGACGCATCGAAATCTCGAATTCCGCCTCTTTTGACATGTCGAGCGCTTTTTTCAGGGCAGCGGTCTTCTTGACAACCTCCCCCTCCAGGACATCGTTCATTTCCTTCGCAAGATCGGACAACCGCTTGGTGCGCACATGGTTCATCACCCGCAAACGAAGTTCATCCGGGTTGTACGGCTTGGCGATGAAATCATTGGCGCCAAGGGCCAGCGTGCGGGTCACCTCGCTTGCCCCCGCGGTAACCACGATCACCGGGATATCGCGCCATCGAAAACTCTGCTTGATCTGTTTGATCGTCTCGAAGCCATCCATAACCGGCATTTCCAGATCCAGAAGGACAACATCGATATTGGGTTCCGTCTTCAGTACATCCAGGGTTTGCTGGCCATTTTCAGCCTTGAGAAGTCTGGCGCCCAGCTCGGACAGCATAATTTCGAGCATTTCCAGGTTCATGCTGTCATCATCAGCTGCCAGTATGGTTATGTTGTCAAACATGGATAATTTCCCGCCTGTGTGGAGCTGATCGATCAATCACTTTCAAATGCTACCGCCACCATGAACCAGTCGTAATCGGTTGCAAAACGTACGGCAATCTGGTTCGGGTTGTTGTGCGGCGTGACAATGTATTCCTTGCCGGTGACCACCGAGGGTGTGGAAAGGCGTACGTCCAGTCCGCTCGTGGAGAGATGTTGCTTGAACGATCCGGCGATCATGTTGGCAATCTCTCCCATGGCGTCATGGACGTCTTCATTTACTTCCCTGACTGTCATGCCGAGCATGTTGCTTGTGGCCATGGCAGCCAGTTCGCTTGGCATATGCAGACAGACCAACCCATTGAAGGAGCCGGCCATGCCCACCAGCGCGCTGACGCAATCCGAGAAATGGGTGATCGGGTCGATCTGGATGGGGAGGTGCAACAGGTCATCCAGGCCAACCATGGTGCTGAATATCTCCTTCACATCGCGCATCAAGTGCTGAGTCAGTATTGTTGCGTTCTTGTCAAATGAACTCTGTTTTGCATGTGCATTCATTACCAGACACCTTCCTTTCCCTCAGTTGTATCATGAACACCCGCAACGTCAACTGCAGGAGTTTTGCTCAGAGCCATTCACATGTGTCCGTGAATGGGACACTTTAATGTAGCGCAAGCCCTTGTGGGAATAGGTGTTACATGTATGATGCCAAAACATGGATGCTCGTGATTTTAGCAGGTTGAAAGATCTGATACACAATGGGGTGTCCTTTATGGGGACAATGTGTGCGAATGGGGGACGGTATGTGAACTAGCGGTAGAATACTTTGCGGTTAACCTTGAGGAGCGCGGCGGCCTGGGATTTGTTGCCGCCACAGCGCTGGAGAGCCATGTCCAGAATCTTGCCGGTTATGGCGTCCAGCGAAATTTCGTCGGGGGGCAGGCTTATGTGGAAGTCCACGGTGGCTGAATCAGGTGAACCGGTTAACGGCTGGGCAATGGTAAGACGAAGGTGTTCGGGTCTGATAAGTTCATCGGAGACCATGATGGCGGCGTATTCGAGCACATTGCGCAGTTCGCGGACGTTGCCCGGCCAGGAGTAGGAAACGAGCAGATCCATGGCTTTCTTTGAGATGCCGGGGAGCGCCTTGCCTTGGTGCTGGCGGTAGAGGTCGAGAAAGAAGTCCACCAGGAGAGGGATATCTTCCCTCCGTTCCCTGAGAGGGGGGATTTCAATGGGAACAACATTGATGCGGTGGAACAGGTCTTCCCGGAATGTGCCGTTCTTGACCAGCTCGGCAAGATTGCGATGGGTGGCCACGATGACCCGGAAATCTGCCGGCAACGGTTTGTTGTCACCGACTTTTTCATAGGTTCTTTCTTCAAGCACCCGTAACAGCTTGGCCTGGAGCGAGAGCGGCATGTCTCCGATTTCGTCCAGGAGAACCGTTCCACCTCGCGCCAGGCTGAATTTGCCCTCTCGCTCCCGCTCGGCGCCGGTAAAGGCGCCACGAACATGGCCGAACAGCTCGCTCTCCAACAGCGATTCGGGAATGGCGGCGCAGTTGACCGCCACAAAACTGCCGGGTAGACAGCCCGAGGCAAAATGCACCGCCCGGGCCAGCACCTCTTTGCCGACACCGCTTTCGCCGGTCAGACTGATGGTGGTTTTGTGGGACTTAGCAACGCGGGCTGCCATCTCCAGAACCTGGCGCATGACCGGTGACTGGGTAATGATATTGTGAAAATTGAACCGCTCGCGGAAAAGCTCCCGCAGTTGCGCGTTCTCGCCTGAGAGACGGCTAAACTCCAGAGCGCGTTGCAGTACCATATCGAAGGTGTGTGGGTCAAACGGTTTTTCCAGGTAGTCAAGCGCGCCCTGTCTGATCGCGCTTACCGCGCTTTCGATGCTTCCCTGGGCCGTGAATACTATAAACGGGAGTGTGGGATGGTGCTCCTTGGCAGCATGCATCAACTGGATGCCATCCATTCCCGGCATAACCAGGTCGGAAATTACCAGGTTCACCGTCTGCTTCTTCAACTGGGAAAGCGCCTCATTGCCATCGGTGGCGCAGATAACCTCATAGCCCCTCTGCTGCAGGTGAGTAAAGAGCATTAATTGTGACATTTCTTCATCATCAACGATCAGGATGCGGATAGTGGACGCTGACAGGTTCTGATTTTCAGGCATGACGGTAACCTGTTTCAAGGGAAGAATTTTTATACGCTCTCTTTTATTACGTTGTCCTGCGTGAATCCCTGCATTCCAGCCACGTTCTGCCAAGAGGGCAACTTTCTAATAATTTGTGCACGACCTGAACGGCCTTGTCAAGCTTGTTTCCCGTCCCCGGTTCTCCAAAGTGATGATGCTGGTAGTGATAACTGATAGGGAAGCAGAAGCCATCTGCCTATATTTGATGCACATTTAGTTTTGCACAGACAGCATAAATAGTGGAGTGTGTTGCAACTGTATGAAATATAGTAATAAATTACATTGGTACATCCCGTGCAAGTCATGGCCGGACTCAGGATCCGGCAAAGGCGCCGTGATTCGGTCAAATGGGTACTTCGTGCCTTTTGGAGGAGAACATGACGGGCCAGGATATGCACACAAAAATCATTATAGATGATACCACATTGCGGGATGGCGAACAGACCGCCGGCGTGGTTTTCAGCAAACGGGACAAGATCATGATCGCCAGCATGCTGGATTCCATCGGCGTGCAGGAGCTGGAGTGCGGGATTCCGGCCATGGGCAGGGAGGAACGTGAGGGGATCAAGGCGCTTGTCAATTTGGGGTTGAATGCCCGCCTGATCACCTGGAACCGGGCCGTAATCCCGGATATCCAGTCCAGCATTGATTGCGGAGTATCGGCGGTGGATATCTCGCTCTCGGTTTCGGATATCATGATTCAAAACAAGATCCGCAAGAGCCGCGCATGGGTCAAGGAACAACTCAGGGTTGCCCTCGGTTTTGCCAAACAGCATGGTCTGTATGTATCGGTGGGGGGCGAAGACGCCAGCCGCGCAGATATGGCCTTTCTGGTGGAACTGATGCGGATCACCCTTGCCATGGGTGGTGATCGCTTCCGTTTCTGCGATACCCTGGGGATTCTCGATCCCTTCAGCATGTATGACAGGGTGCGTGCTTTGCGCGAAGCGGTACCGGAACTGCCCATCGAGGTCCATACCCATAACGATTTCGGCATGGCAACCGCCAATACCATTGCCGGGATCCGCGCCGGAGCGGCCTTTGCCAATACCACGGTCAACGGGTTGGGAGAGCGTGCCGGCAATGCCGCCCTGGAGGAGGTGGTCATGGGTCTCAAACATGCCAGCGGCGTGGATACCGGCATTGCCACACACCGATTCCGGGAGCTGTCACTCTTTGTAGCCAAGGCTTCCCACCGTCCGCTGCCGCCCTGGAAAGCGGTGGTTGGCGAATCGGTCTTTGCCCACGAATCCGGTCTGCATACCGATGGAGTACTGAAGAACCCCAGCAACTATGAGGGCTTTGATCCCGCCGAAGTGGGCTTAAGCCGCACGATCGTCGTTGGCAAGCACTCCGGCAGCAGTGGCCTGATCAATCGTTACCAGGACATGGGCATTGCCATCAGCCGCTCGGAAGCCATACATCTGATGGATAGGGTCAGGAAAATTGCCCAGCAGACCCGGCGTCCGCTCAACAACAAACAATTGATAAAGCTGTACGGGTCAGGTCATGCGCAAGGTTAGTCAATGTTTGTGGCTGCCTAGTTTTTGTGCAGACTGATGACTGTCTGGGATGTTTGAACGGCAAAAAATATGTAATATGCGTAAAAACAGTGAGTTATAAGTTGGCACGGCCGATGCAATACTAAAAACAAAAGTTGTTGAGCAAACGTAAACTGGATCCGGCAAAGGCGCCGCCATTCACAAAAGATGGGGCGCCTTTATTTTTTGCCCCGACGAAATCAACAGGCCCACAGATTGGTGGGCGAAAGGAGCTTCACATGAGACAGATCGCTATCTACGGTAAAGGTGGTATTGGCAAATCAACGACAACCCAGAATACGGTGGCGGGTCTCGCATACCTCGGTAAGAAAGTTATGATCGTCGGTTGTGATCCCAAGGCGGACTCCACCCGTTTGATCCTCCATGCAAAAGCACAGTCAACGGTTATGGACCTGGTCCGTGAGTTGGGCACGGTTGAGGACCTGGAGCTGGAAGACGTTCTCAAGGTCGGTTACGGCGACGTCAAATGTGTTGAGTCCGGTGGACCGGAGCCGGGTGTTGGTTGTGCCGGCCGCGGTGTTATCACTGCCATCAACTTCCTGGAAGAGAATGGCGCCTATACCCCTGACCTTGATTTCGTGTTCTATGATGTTCTCGGCGACGTTGTCTGCGGAGGATTCGCCATGCCGATCCGCGAAGGCAAGGCAGAAGAGATCTATATCGTCTGCTCCGGCGAGATGATGGCCATGTACGCCGCCAACAACATCGCCAAGGGGATCCTGAAATATGCTTCATCCGGCAAGGTCCGTTTGGCAGGTCTGATCTGTAACGCCAGAAAGACCGACAAGGAGTTCGAACTGGTTTCGGCTCTGGCCGCAAAACTCAGCACCCAGATGATTCACTTTGTGCCCCGCGACAATCAGGTGCAGAGGGCGGAGATGCGCCGCATGACCGTGATCGAATACTCCCCCGAGCATCCCCAGGCCGAGGAGTATCGTGAACTGGCCCGAAAAATTGCTGAAAACAAGATGCTGGTGGTCCCGACCCCGCTCACCATGGACGAACTGGAAGAGTTGCTGATGGAGTTCGGTGTCATGGAGGCTGAAGACGAGACGATCGTCGGCGTGGCGGAGAAAGCCGCATAGCGAATTCGCCGGGGAACACATGGGGCGCGGTCAGAGGAACTACACAACACGTCCGCGCCCTTCTTGTATCCATATAACCAACGTACGAGCGGCACGTCGCTGCGTAGACAAAAAACGCCAGCCCCTCGTTAAAAGGAGTGTCACATGTCATCAACACCTAAAAAAATAGAAGGAATTACCAAGGAATCCACCCAGGCCATGATCGATGACGCCCTGGCAGCCTATCCCGAAAAGGGCAGGAAGAAACGCGCCCCCCATCTGGCGCCCAACGATGCTTCCGGTGGCTGTGCCAGTGTCAAATCCAACAAAAAGACCGTACCCGGTGTGATGAGTGCCCGCGGCTGCGCCTATGCCGGCGCCAAGGGAGTTGTCTGGGGTCCGATCCGTGACATGGTGCATGTTTCCCATGGTCCGGTCGGTTGTGGCTGGTACTCCTGGGGCACCCGCCGGAACCTGATGACCGGAATCAACGGGGTAACCCAGTTTGCCATGCAGTTCACCTCCGATTTCCAGGAAAAGGATATCGTTTACGGTGGCGACAAAAAACTGAAGACGCTGCTGGAAGAGGCTCATGACCTGTTCCCACTGGCCAAGGGGATCTCGGTCCTCTCCGAATGTCCGGTCGGCCTGATCGGCGACGACATCAACTCGGTGGCCAAACAGTCTTCCAAGGATCTGGATATCCCGATCATTCCCTGTAACTGCGAGGGGTTCCGCGGTGTTTCCCAGTCGCTGGGACACCATATTTCCAACGATACCATCCGCGACTACATCATCGAGACCCGCGAGTTTGCCGAGCCGTCCAGCCCCTACGATATCGCCCTGATCGGCGACTACAACATCGGCGGTGACGTCTGGTCGGCCAAGAGCCTGCTGGAAGAGATCGGCCTGAATGTCAAATCGGTCTGGACCGGCGACGGTGAACTGGAAAAGATTGCCGCCACCCATACCGTCAAGCTCAACCTGATTCACTGTTACCGCTCCATGAACTACATGTGCAAGGTCATGGAAGAGAAGTACGGCATTCCCTGGCTTGAATTCAACTTTTTCGGGCCGACCAAGATCAAGGAGAGTTTACGGGCCATTGCCGAGCGTTTCGATGACACCATCAAGGAAAAGGTGGAGCTGACCATCGCCAAGTACGATCCGATCATGCAGGCCATCATTGACGAATACAAACCGCGTCTGGATGGCAAGAAAGTCATGCTGCTGGTTGGCGGACTCCGTCCGCGCCACACCATCGGCGCCTACGAGGATCTGGGAATGGTCTGCGTCGGTTCCGGTTACGAATTTGCCCATACCGATGACTACGATCGTACCGCTCCGGAGATGCCCGATGCCACCGTGGTGTACGACGATCCGTCCGAGTACGAGTTCGAGAAGTTTGCCCATGCTCTCAAGCCGGACCTGATCGGTTCCGGTATCAAGGAAAAATACGTCTTCCAGAAGATGGGCATCCCCTTCCGCCAGATGCACAGCTGGGATTATTCCGGCCCCTACCATGCCTACGCCGGCTTTGAAATCTTTGCCCGGGACGTTGATATGGCGGTCAACAGTCCGACCTGGAAACTGGTTAATTCGCCGTTTTAAAGAACTCGCTCCCCCCTTTACAAAGGGGGGCTTCAACCACAATCTACCGTGATAGAGATTGCTATCAGGAGAGGAGATAGAGTATGTCAAACGCACTCGGACTCGAAGTCAAGAAAGTCACCGAATTTCTGCCCGAAGAGGTGGAAAGGGTACAGAACTGGATCAACACGGAAGAGTATAAAGAGAAGAACTTTGCCCGTCAGGCGCTGGTGATCAACCCGGCTCACGCCTGTCAGCCACTGGGCGCACAGCTGGTAGCCCATGGTTTTGAAGGTACCCTGCCGTTCGTGCATGGTTCCCAGGGTTGCGCTTCGTACTACCGCTCAACCCTGACCCGCCACTTCCGCGAACCGGCCCCGGCGGTATCCGACGCCATGTCCGAAGACGGCGCGGTGTTCGGCGGTCAGAACAACCTGCACGAAGGGTTGGAAAACGCCGTTGCCCTGTACAAGCCGAAGATGATAGCGGTCTTTACCTCCTGCATGCCGGAGGTTATCGGCGACGACCTGACCGCTTTTATCAAAAACGCCAAACAGAAAGGGCTTGTGCCCAAGGAGCTTCCGACTCCCTACGCCAACACCCCCAGCTTCAACGGTACCCATATCCACGGCTATGACAGCATGCTGCTTTCCATCCTGCAGAACCTGACCGAGGGAAAACAGCTGGATGGTCGTTGCACCGGCAAGCTGAATCTGATTCCGGGCTGCGATTTCAATACGGGCGACTACCGTGAGTACAAACGCATCCTGAAGGAATTCGGCATTCCCTGCACGATCCTGGCGGATATCGGCGATACCTTTGATTCACCCTGCAACGGTACCTACAGCATCTACGCCGGCGGTACCAAGCTGGAGGACGCCGCCGATTCCATCAATGGCAAAGCCACCATCGCCATCGGTCCCTACGCAACTCCCAAGACCTTCGGCTGGATCAAGGACACCTACTCCGGCAAGCACGTTTCCATGCCCATGCCCATGGGTATCGAAAAGATGGATGCTTTTGTCATGAAGATTGCCGATCTGTTCGGCAAGGAAGTTCCGGAATCGGTGAAAAATGAGCGTGGCCGCGCTGTTGACGCCATGACCGACGCCCAGCAGTACATGCATGGCAAAAAGTTCGCCGTTTACGGAGATCCGGATTATCTGACCGGCTATGTCTCCTTCCTGCTGGAGATGGGCGCCATGCCGCACCACATCCTCTGTAGCCGCGGCAGCAAAAAGCTGGAGAAGGAACTGCAGGCGATGCTGGATGGCTCCATGTACGGCAAGGGCTGCAAGATCTTTATGAACAAGGACCTCTGGCATCTGCGCTCACTGCTGATGACCGATCCGGTTGACGCCGTTATCGGTGACACCCACGGCAAGTTTGCCGCCCGTGACGCTGGTATCCCGCTGTTCCGCTTCGGTTTCCCGATCTTTGACCGGGTCAACAAGCACCGTTACCCGATCATCGGCTACCAGGGCGTTATCAATATGGTGACCGAGATCTGCAACAAGTTCATCGATATCAAGGATGAGACCTGTGAGGACCGCTATTTCGAGATGATGAGGTAGGCAGGGATTATGTAACAAAGTAGATTTGTGCACGCAAAAAGGGCGCTCCGGTTGGAGCGCCCTTTTTGCGTGCGAGGTTGTCTGCTGTTCCGAGCGGTTCCGGAATGGATCGCCGCATTCCCTTACATGCGATGAACCCATTTGCTGACAATTCCCTGGAGCTGGTCAATGGTGAACGGTTTTGAAAGAAAATCGTCCATACCCGCTTCCAGGCAGCGCTCACGCTCGCCCGCCAGGGCGTGACCGGTGAGCGCCACGATGGGAGTTCGTTTTCGTCCGGCGCCCTCTTCGTTGGAGCGGATACGACGGGTTGCATCGTAGCCGTCCAGTTTTGGCATCTGACAATCCATCAGAACCAGATCGTAGGAGGTAGCGCTGGTCTTTGCTACGGCTTCCAGGCCATCCTGGGCCATATCAACCCGGTAGCCCATAGTCTCCAGCATTTCAACGGCCAGAGCCAGATTGACCGGATTGTCCTCGACCAGCAGGACGTGCTTGTTGTGCTCCTGTTCGCACCGGGAGGAATCGGTAGCAGGCGCCGCCTCTTCAGGGGAAACTGCCGTCAGGGACTCGGCCGGTTCAAAAGGGAGCGCAAAGGAAAAGGTGGAGCCAGCGCCCGGTTCGCTCTCCACGGTCAGCACCCCACCCATCATCTCCACCAGCTGTTTGGAGATGGCCAGACCAAGGCCTGTGCCGCCATGACTGCGGGACATGGATGAATCGGCCTGGGTGAACGTGTCAAAAATAAGGGCTTGTTTTTCGGGGGCAATTCCGATTCCGGTATCCGAAACTGAAAAGGTTAGCCGGAGAGGCGATTCCTGACTTGTGCCGGCAGCTGAGACCTCCAGGTCTATCCGGCCGTTTTGGGTGAATTTAACCGCATTGCCCACCAGATTTACCAGGGTCTGCCGCAGCCGGACCTGATCGCCACGGATCATGACCGGAAGGTCGCCAGCCAGCCTGACCCTAAGGTCGTTGCCCTTGTCGCAGGCAGTCGCGCCAAAAAGGTGGCCAACTTCTTCCACGGTCTGCTTCAGATCAAAATCGTGCTGGTTCAGCTCCAGTCGTCCCGCTTCGATACGGGAAAGATCGAGGATGTCGTTCAGCAGGGAGAGCAGGGAATTCCCGCACGAAAAAATGGTGCCGGCATAACGGCGCTGTTTGTCGTCCAGGCCGGTTTGCAGCAGCAGTTCCGTCAGCCCGAGCACTCCATTCATGGGGGTGCGGATTTCATGGCTCATGTTGGCGAGGAACTGTGTTTTTGAACGGCTGGCCAGCTCAGCCTCGTCGCGGGCGCGCCGCATGGCTTCCCATGCGGCGCGCAGCCGACGGTTCGAGGCCTTCATCTGGCGGTATGAAAGAGCACCGGCAACCGTTATGGTGATGATAACCAAAAAGATTCCCGCATACACAGCATACTGGTAGTGGTTGCGTTCCAGGGCCAAGTTTTCCCGATTCCTCTTCAGAAGGGTAGTGCTTTCATAGAGCATGCGGTTGGCGTTTTCAGTGACCCTCAGGAAAAAGGGAGGCACGGTTTTCAGACTGAGAATGACTTCACTCGCCACGCTTGCAGGAGAAATTCCCTTGGAATGGCGGCTTGTTGTCTCTTGTCTGTCAAGCAGTAACAGCATTCGGGACACGGTAGAGCGCATCTGATCCAGGTAGGGGGAAACTTCGATGGCTACCATGGGATAGGCTGAGTCGGGAACAGGAGGCTGGAAACTGATTTCGCGGATGAAATCGTCCTGTCCTTCCAGGTTAAGGGGGATGACCTTCTTTACCGTGCCGCCTTTTTCCAGAACTTGCAGGTCGTGTTCCAGCTTGGAGATGCGGGACAAGGCCAACTGGGCGATGCGCTGGCGTCCCGCTGCTCCGGGTGTGGATGCCAGTTGGTAGATGTTCTTTTCAATTTCCAGAATGGTGGCAACTATTTCTTCAGCAATCAGGAGACGTGCATTTTCCTGGTTGGTCAGGTTTTCGAGGGTACTGATGTGACCGGAAAAGTGGCGGCTCAGGCCGACCAGGAAAAGAAAAACGCAGAGAAAAGCGGCAAGAACCCAGAAAAGGGGTTTCGGAGAGAATCTCACGCTGTCATCTGTATCCGTCTTCAAATTCACCATTTCATTTTCAAGCATCCCAGGACGCATATCACCTGACACGCAGGGAGCTGTCATGGAAACCGTAGGAGCGGAAAATAGCCTGCCCCTGGGGAGAGAGTGTGAAGTCCATGAAACGGCGGGTAAGTTCTTTCTGGTGGGAGAAGGTGAGCATGATTAGCAGGAGCGGAGTCGGTTGAGCGGTTTTAGTGTCCAAATCAACTACGTCCAGGAATTTGCTGTTGTCGGGAAAAAAACCGGTGGCGCGCCAATTCAGCGCCAGATCGGCCTCGTTGTTCTTGAGAGCCAGAGAGAGGTTGCGCGAGTCCGTTGCCAGGAAAACGGCCCGCTCAACGACCTTGCGGTAGATGCCAGTTTTTTCAAGAAGCTTCTGTGCTGCCAAGCCCACGCTGCCGCTTTCAGCATTACCGATTATAACCCTTAGATCGCGGCGCAACAGCTCCCGCACATCACTTCGTACCTTGCGGGGGTTGCCCTTGGCAACCAGCAGCGCCAGTTGGTTATAACCGACGGTCACGTACTCTCCCAGCAATCCTTCGTGTTGATATTTGGACCGGTAGGCAGGCTCGCCGGGAAAATACAGATCTCCCAACCTGCTCTTTTTGGCGCTCTGGTACAGGTCTTCTGAGCCGCCCTGGGAAATGGTGATCCTGATGTTTTCCTTTTTCTCCACCATGCGAGCGATTTCGGTAATTGGCCGCACCATGGTGGTGCCGCAGTACACCAGTAGTTCGCGCTGGGGCACGGGAGCAGGGCCTTCCGCCCACGCAACCGGGAGACAGAGGAAAAGGACAGTAAGCATTGAACAAATGTGTGCAATTATGGTCTTCATGACGGCTCCCGATGAACGGATTGGATTACGAAAATAACTATCATTAGCAACGATGCCCGTCAACAGAGGTTTCCGATGAAGGCACAGGAATGCTTTCTGACAATCTCTTAATGCGGTTTTGCTTCGATAAAGGCCAGAATCTCCTTCATGCCGGGGTTGCCATGCAGCAGGTCGGTGCAGCAGGTTTTTGCCTCGATCAGGTGCTTGATGGCGGCTGCCAGACGCATGTCGCCCAGCAGAATGGCGCCGACCAGCTGCCCGTCCCGAAAGACGATATAATGGTAACGGCCATTTTCCAGTGCTTCGAAACTGAGGTAACTGCCGTCATTCGGGTGGACCTGTCCGATGCTGAACAGGTCGAAGTTGAGTACCTTGAGGGTGTTGGAGCGCGGAATGCCGGCAAATTCCACCTGGCCGCCGACGGCGTTCAAGCCGGCGATTGCACCCTGGAACTGGGCTGGAGCCCAGGTGCCGTAGCACAGTCCGCGGTGCTCGGCAATGTCTCCCACGGCAAAAATTCTGTCATCACTGGTACGCAGATAATCATTAATCACCACACCCTGGTTGACTTCAAGTTGCGCCTGGCGCAGCAGATAGCTGTTGGAGCGGACCCCGGCAGCAATAATCACCAGCTCTGACGCGATGTTTTCACCATTCTCCAGCACGACACTGCGTACCCGCTCATCTCCGTCAATCTGCTTGATGCGCACATCGGTGCGTATCTTTATGCCTAGATTTTCAGCATGGCGGGCCAGCAGGTCGCCGGCGTTGCGGTTGAGCTGCTGGGGCATCAGCCAACCGAAACCTTCCAGCTGGGTAACTTTTGCGCCGCGTCTGGCCAGTGCTCCGGCGGTCTCCAAGCCCAGCACACCACCGCCGATTATGGTGCAGTTCAGTCCGGGATGGACCTGGCCAAGGATGAAATCGGCATCACGCAGGGTTCGCAGAACCGTCACATTTTCGCGGTTGGCGCCGGGGATGGGTGGTACAAAGGCATGGGACCCCATAGCCAGGATAAGGCGGTCAAAGGTCAGTTGTTCATGGTTGTGAAGGGTTAAGGTTCCGTTTTTAATATTGACGTCGCGCAGTTCGGTGGAGGTGCGCAGGTCAATGCCGTTATCGCGGTACCACTGTTGCGGATGGATGTTCAGGTCGCCTACGGTGATTTCTCCGGCCAGGTAGCGGGTCAGGTTGAGGCGGAAATAGGGCAGATCCGGTTCCTTGCTCAGCAGGGTAATCCTGGCGGAGGGGGCGGCTTTACGAACCGCTTCCGCGGCGGAAACTCCGGCAATGCCTGCTCCCACGATAACCACGGAAATATCCCGCTGTTCCGCTTGCGTCGGGGCCTGGCCGGCTTTGCAGGGCTCAAACTGGTCAGCACTCAGGCTGCATACCGGGCAGGTGGCTGGCGGGGCGGAACCGTGGTGGATATATTCGCAGTTCAGGCAGGCCCACTGGTCGGCAATGGACTCCTGCTTTTGGGGCTCGGCTCTGGTCTGAAGCTCGAACAGATCCGGGGTGGCGCCACAGATTGGACAGCAATCGGGAGGCGCCGTTCCCTGGTGGACGTAACCGCAGACGGTGCAAATACAACGGGTTTCGTTTGCTTGCATGGGAACTCCTTATCTGGGTTTCTGTTATGTAAGAGGCAGGTCAGTTAGGAAATACCATAAGAACGCTGTCACAACAAGTCAGTTTCCCGGCAGGGTCAAGGCTGACCACCAGGCTGTTGCAACCACAGTTGCGGCGAGCAGCGCCAACAGGGCATTGAGCTGACGCCCTGGCCGGGCCTGGCCGCCCGACAGCAATTCTGCAGCCAGTCCGAGCAGCACGCCGAAAGCAAAACCGAACAGATGCGCGCCCAGGTCGGTCTGTTTGCCTTCCGATCCCAGCAGGGCCAGCAGGGCCAGACCGGCGGCTATCGGTACATACAGTCCACGCAACAGCCGCTGGCGATGACGCAGCATGCTGATGGCGGAAAATATTCCCACGGCGCCGAACACGGCGGTTGAGGCGCCCAGTGAACGGTGGTCGGGCGACTGCACCCAGACATTGGCCAGGTTTCCCAGTATGCCGGCACCCAGCAGCAGGCACCAGGCCAGCCCCGACCCGAGTTCACGGCAGAGCAGGATGATCACTGCTCCACCGATGGTCAGGTTGCCAAGCAGATGCACAAAATCGGCATGCAGGGTCAGGGCCGTGACCAGCCGCCACCATTGCCCATCCCGGATGGCAGCGCCATGGGCTATGCCCAGGTCATGCAGATCAGAAAATCCACGTCCCGGTAGGGAAATACCCAGAAGGGTCAGGTTGTGAAAGGTTGCCAGCAGGATCAGGACCGAAACGGTCGGCAGGGTATTTTCGATCAGTGCCCGTGCGGACGGCAGTGTGGGAGGCCAGTTGCGGTTTTTTTCCTCGTAGAGACGCACTTCGGAGCGCGCACTTTCCAGGCTCTGTTTTGGTACAAGCAATTGTTGCCCGCTGCTCGTCGCCTCGATACAGCAGGGAATTGAGCGGGCGTCAAGCACCAGCGCCCACAGCTCCACCTGCCGTTTGCCCGGGCGCTTTTCCAGTTCGGGAAAGAGCGGCAGCCACTCTTCCTCATCATCGTGCAGCTGTTCGTCGGAAAGGTTCATTTCCATCACCATAAGCATTAATTCCGTTTTTGCAACGTGGAATCGCTTTCCGGAGTATGCATGGTGATGGTTGTCCGCTGGATTTGCGTTCAGGAGCGATGTGGCGTGTAGAATTTGAATGCATTCCGGCCCGATTTCTTCGCATGATACATCGCTTGGTCGGCATTTTTGAGAAGTGTTTCAGCATTGGAGCCGTTTTCAGGAAACAGCGCGATGCCGATGCTGCTGGTAACATGCAGCTCACGTCCCTTGATCAGGAAGGGCGCCTGGAACGAGTCTGTCAGTTTCCGGGCAACGTGGGCGGCGTTCAGTTGCTCTCCGGTGCCGGTAATGACAAAGACGAATTCGTCGCCGCCCATGCGGGCCAGGGTGTCGGTGTTACGGATATGCCGGAGAAGGCGTTGGCTGACCTCGATCAGCAGTTGATCGCCGGCGTCATGTCCCAGTGTGTCATTAATGTTCTTGAACCGGTCCAGGTCGAGAAATAATACGGCAAGGTTTGAGCATTCCCGGTTGCCGTTTGCAATGGCCTGGTTGAGGCGGTCAAAGAAGAGCGTCCGGTTCGGAAGTTCGGTCAGTCTGTCAAAAAAAGCCATATGCTGGATCTGTTGTTCCGATTTCCTGCGTTCGGTCACGTCCTCAAACAGGGTTGCAATCAGTCCCCGGTCGGGAGAAAAGACGTGCACACTGTAATAGTCATCCGTTCCGGGCAGACAGAGTTCAAACATAATCGAATCACCCTGTTCCTGTGTGTGCCGTTCCGAGAGAAACTCCCGAAACGTGTCTCCAAACAGCTCATAACTGTTGCTCCCGATAACCCTGTCCAGATTGCCGTCAAACATTGCCGCACAACTGGGATTGGCATCGATCACGGTCAGTGAGTGAAGTTCCCCCTTTTCGTCAAAATCCATCCGGTGCAGCGCCACCCCCTCTTTCATGGTTTCGTAGAGTAACCGATATTTTTTCTCATTCTCTTCCAGCGCCTGCAGCGCTTTTGTGATGATGCGGATCGGTAGTGTGCGGAATATGAAAAAAAGGAGTAGGGCAATTATGCTTGAACAGGCGGCGACCAGCAGTGTCATGTTCAGCAGTGGGCGCATTGAGCGGGATACCTCAAGGTTGGCAACTGAGGTGCCGGCATCATAAATATCGAGTGAGTATGATGCGAGTGGCGACGGGGCGGTGACGTTGTTTCCGGCAATCACGTCCCCGGTTGTATTCAGGATACGCTTTCTCTCCGGAACACCGTCCTGGGCGCGACGTTGAAGCAGTTCTGACAGCCTGGCCTCTTCGAAACGCCACAGTTTGGGGTTTTCCGCGACAATCCTGCTGACTGCGTCGACGGCCAGTTCAGCTTGAGATTCAAGAACCGTCCGCAGATTCTGATGCGAGACCAGAAAATACGCGCCCGGCGCCGCCACAGCGATCAGCAGGGAAATGCTCCAGGCCGTGGTAAGGATCAGGCGCTGCAGTGGAGGGGTCAGCGGAATCATTTGCGCACTGTTGCTCCGCTGGTCACAAAAACGCCGCATTTTTCTGCAATGGCCCGTCCCTGTGGAGAGAGTATGAAGTTGATTAATTTGTGGGCAGCTGGTGGTGTTTTCGTTGAGGTGACAAGGCTGATCTCCTTGGAAAGCGGGTAGGCTCCGCTGGCCAGCGTTTTTGGCAAGGCCTTGATACCGTTCAGCGTCAGCGGGGTGATCTGGATTTTTTCGACGATGATGCTGGTCAAGCCGGTGGCGCCGATTCCTCCCGGAGTTTTTGATACGGTTGCATAGGCCTCGGGGTCGGTGACAGCCACGAGCATTCCGGGGCGCGAGCGGGCCGCGGACATGGCAATGGCCATGCCGGGCGAGAGGGAACTCAGGATTTTACTGTCAACATCTTCCTGGGGGCGCATGATCAGCCGGATGGCTTCTCCGTTGGGCCAGGTGGTGCTTTTGCCGGTATGGATATCTTCAAGCTCTTTTATGGTGATATCTTTTTTGCCGACATTCTTTTCGGTGATAATGACCAGGGGCGTTTTGCCGAATGGCTGCAGTTGCGCTCCCCTGGCGATTTCATCAGGCTTGAGCGGTTTGCTGCTGATCACCAGATCCAGGGCATCGGCCAGCAGCGCCTTGACAGCACCGGAGCTGCCCAGCGGTTTTTCCATGACAATATGGGCATCACGGTTGCTCTTTTGATATGCCGCCACCAGCGGTTTCATCATGTCGAGGGCACTGCCTGATCCGTTGATGCGGATTGTGTCTGCCGCCGGGCAGCTGACAGGCAGGGTCAGAAGAACCGATAGCAAGCCACAGACACTCCAAGCGCACATTTTTACTCTCATTTGTTCGGCCCCTCCCTTGTTTCCCGTTGTTGTGGCGTGATTACAACAAAATTCTATCGCATTCGCTCTGCCGCGCAAGAGTTACTCCTCTGGGTGATCCACTTTTTCACTATTGATGTTGTTTGGGCGCTGAAACGGTGTCTGTGCACAATAATGAGGCAGTGGGCGGTGGGGGCTCGTGCCGACAGGTTTGTAACTATAGTACTTACAGCAGGTTATGTTTTTTTGTGCGTGTTGGCACAGCACGTGCTAAATGAACTGCAACAGCACGTTCTTAATTAACTAACTACAGCGATCAATGGCAACGGCGCCAGTCAACTTCATCGTGGATGATATTGGGCGCCTTTTTTATTGAACGGTTGACAGGCAGGAGATTTCCCATGGCTAAACCTGACTACTACGATGTTACCGATTGCGAAACCAACGATAAGGGCGCGCCCAAGTTCTGCAAAAAATCCGAACCGGGTGAGGGGACCGAGCGCAGTTGCGCCTATGACGGCGCGCGGGTCGTGCTGATGCCGATTACCGATGTCATCCACCTGGTGCACGGCCCCATCGCCTGCGCCGGAAACTCCTGGGACAACCGCGGCGCCCGCTCTTCCGATTCCCAACTGTTCCGGCGCGGCTTTACCACCGAGATGCTGGAGAACGACGTTGTCTTCGGCGGTGAGAAGAAACTTTACAAGGCAATTATCGATCTGGCCGGACGCTACCGCAATCAGGCCAAGGCCATCTTTGTCTATGCCACCTGCGTGACTGCCATGACCGGCGACGATGTGGAGGCGGTCTGCAAGGCGGCCCAGGAAAAGGTGGACATGCCGGTGATCCCGATCAATACCCCCGGTTTTATCGGCGACAAGAATATCGGCAACCGTCTGGCCGGCGAGATCATGTTCAAACATGTCATCGGTACGGCCGAACCGAAGGTTCTGGGTGAGTACCCCATCAACCTGATCGGTGAATACAACATCGCCGGTGACCTGTGGGGCATGCTGCCGCTGTTCGACCGGCTGGGAATCCAGATCCTGTCCTGCTTCAGCGGCGACTCCAAGTTCGAGGATCTGCGCTGTGCCCACCGGGCCAAGCTGAACGTGATCATCTGTTCCAAGAGTCTGACCAACCTGGCCAAGAAGATGCAGAAAACCTATGGCATGCCCTACCTGGAGGAATCGTTCTACGGCATGACCGACACGGCCAAGGCGTTACGTGATATCGCCCTGGAACTTGACAACACGGTCAATGGTCTGGAAAAGCGGGTCATGCAGGATCGGGTCGAACGTCTGCTGGCGGAAGAGGAAGAAGCATGCCGCGCACGCATTGCTCCTTATCGGGCCAGGTTGGAAGGGAAGCGGGCGGTGCTGTTCACCGGAGGCGTCAAGACCTGGTCCATGGTCAATGCCCTGCGGGAACTGGGGGTGGAGATCCTGGCAGCCGGTACCCAGAACTCGACCCTGGAGGATTTCTACCGCATGAAGGCGCTGATGCACGCCGATGCCCGGATCATCGAGGACACCAGCACCGCCGGATTGCTGGCCGTCATGCGGGAAAAGATGCCCGACCTGATCGTGGCCGGCGGCAAGACCAAGTTTCTGGCGCTCAAGACCAAGACCCCCTTTCTGGATATCAATCATGGCCGTACCCACCCCTATGCAGGTTATGAGGGCATGGTGACCTTTTCGCGGCAACTTGACCTGACGGTCAACAACCCGATCTGGCCGCTGCTGAACGCTCCCGCCCCCTGGGAAAAGGACGCGCAGCAGCTGGCAGCGGATGTGGCCCTGGCAGAAGGGCATGGGGAGCGTTTTCTGGCCGAGGATCTGGCCCTGTCACGGGTCAAGGTCTCTTCCAAAAACGCCGTGGTCAACCCCCAGAAAAACTCGCCTGCCCTGGGTGCCACCATGGCCTACCTGGGCATCGACAACATGCTCGGCCTGCTGCATGGCGCCCAGGGATGTTCAACCTTTATCCGTTTGCAACTCTCCCGGCACTACAAGGAGTCCATCGCGCTCAATGCCACTGCCATGAGCGAGGATTCGGCCATCTTTGGCGGTTGGGAAAACCTGAAAAAGGGTATCAAGCGGGTTATCGAAAAATTCCAGCCAACGGTGGTGGGGGTGATGACCTCTGGACTGACCGAAACCATGGGTGATGACGTACAGAGCGCCATAGTTCACTTTCGCCTGGAAAATCCGGAGCTGGCACACGTACCGGTCATCCATGCCGCCACACCCGATTACTGCGGTTCGTTGCAGGAAGGGTACGCCGTTGCGGTGGAGGCGATTCTGGCCACCCTGCCGGAGGGGGGCGAAACCATTGCGGATCAGGTCAACCTGCTCCCCGGCGCCCATCTGACGCCGGCGGATGTGGAAGAGGTCAGGGAGCTGATCGAATCCTTCGGCCTGAAGGTGCTGACCATTCCGGACATATCCAATGCCATGGACGGCCATATCGACGAGGTGGTTTCGCCCCTCTCCACCGGAGGCATTTCGGTGGAGGCCATCCGCGGGGCCGGCCGCAGCGCGGCCACGATCTATATCGGTGATTCACTCTCCAAGGCCGGCTTGAAGATGAGGGAAAAATTCGGCATTCCGGCCTACGGATTTACCTCGCTCACCGGTCTGGCTGAAACCGACAGCTTCATGGAGACAGTCAGTGTCATTGCGGGTCGCCCCATACCGGAAAAACAGCGTCGCTGGCGCAGTCGTCTGATGGACGCCATGGTGGACAGTCACTATCAGTTCGGCAACAAGAAGGTCGCCCTGGCCCTGGAGTCGGACAATCTGAAAACCCTGACCGGTTTTCTGCATGGCATGGGGTGCGAGATCCAGGCTGCGCTGAGCGCCACCCGGACACGTGGACTGGATGCCCTGCCCTGCACCACTGTTTTTGTGGGCGACCTGGAGGACCTGGAAACCGCCGGCCAGGGTGCCGACCTGCTGGTGGCCAACAGCAATGGCCGGCAGGCCGCGGCCAAGCTCAAGATCGGCGCGCATCTGCGGGCCGGTTTGCCGGTCTTTGACCGCCTGGGCGCCCACCAGAAGGTCTGGGTCGGGTATCGGGGGACGTTGAATCTGCTGTTCGAGACTGCCAATCTGTTCCAGGCCAATGCCAAGGAAGCCCAGAAACTGTCTCACAATTGAAGGTTTTAAAAGGAGTTTCTTATGAAAATTGCATTTACGACAAAGACCGGTGAAATGATCGACCTGCATTTTGGGCAGACCGATGTGTTCCATATCTGGGAGGTGGGACCTGAGGACGCCTTCTTCCTGGAAACCGTCTCGGTAGGTGAGCATGGCCGCGACGAGGAGGATCGCATTGCGGCCCGGGCACAGGTGCTTGATGATTGCGCCATTGTCTACACCATGCAGATCGGCGGACCGGCTGCCGCCAAACTGGTGGCGTTGAAAATCCATCCCATGAAGACCGGCAACGAAGTGGGTCTCAAGGAGACGGTTGAACGTTTCCAGGAAGTGCTGCGCGGCAATCCTCCACCCTGGCTGCGCAAGGCGATGAACAAGGGGCAGACACCGGCGTTTGACGAAGATTAACAAACCGGGACAGACCTCGTTTGACCGGATATACCACTGCAGGCTGCCCCTGGCCGCTGCATTAAAAAAAGGAGAGAAACACCATGGCTTACATAACAGGTCTGACAAAGGATAAACAGGTCTGGACGCCCGAGTTTGTCATCAGTATCGACAAGGAAACCTGCATCGGCTGCGGGCGTTGTTTCAAGGCGTGCGCAAAAGGTGTGCTGTCTTTTGAGGAAGAAGAACTTCACGATAGCACCAAGGCATACATGAAAGTTCTCAATCAAGGGAAATGCATCGGTTGCGGTGCCTGTGGCCGCACCTGCCCCAAAGGCTGTTTCAGTTTTGAAGCGGTGGAATTACCTTGAAAGCAGGGTCGCTTGCGAAAAAGAAACAGTGAAATTACACGACAATACACACATAAAATGGAGGTAGAATCAAATGTCATACATTACCGGTTTGAGACGCGATATGACGGAGTGGACGCCACAGTTCATCAAGAGTATTGACAGCGAGCTGTGCATCGGCTGCGGTCGCTGTTTCAAGGTTTGTGTCAGGGATGTGCTGGCGTATGAAGAGGTTGATGAGGATGATTCAGCCAGGGGTTACATGACCGTTGTCCATGCGGGTAACTGTATCGGTTGCCAGGCCTGCAGCCGAACGTGCGGCAAGAAATGCTTCAGTTTTGAGCCGGTAGCGTTGTAAAGCGGGAACCAGGGTCCGGGGATCAGGGACTGGCACGAGACGGGATTGTTTTACGATTTGACCCGTCCCTGGTCCCCGGTCCCTGCCTTTAAGGTCCCCCGTCCCCAAAAGGAGGCAGATCATGCTTATCGCGGTTGCATCCAAGGATGGCAGAGATATCAATCAACACTTCGGGCATGCGGAACGTTTTCTGATTTACGAAGTGGAGCAGGGCATCGTCAAACTGGTTGATGAAAAAAAAGTCGAGCGCTACTGCAGCTTCGACCCCGAGCATCCCCTGCGCAGTCACGTGCTGAAGGAGATCGCCGAGGCATTGCAGGGGTGTCGGGCCGTGGCAACCGCCCAGATAGGAGAGCATCCCCGGGGAGAGCTGGAGAACCTGGGTATTGAGCCCTTTATCGTCACCGGACCGATCAAGACAACGCTGGTGGAATTGGCCAAGATACTCTGATAGGGTTTTCCGTATTTCACAACGAGGTGATGCCGCATGGCCCATTGTTCCTTCAATTACTGCACCATTCCGCCCTGGGTGATAGCATCGCATCACTTCAATGAAAATCCTCAGCCACTGGCAATCCAGGGTGTCAGGGAAGGTAACCGCTTTCTGTTCGAAAAGCTGGGTGCTCTTTCCTCCCAGGAGGAACGCGCCCTGATTTTTAACGATTTCATGTCGGTCAAGTTCCAGTTGCACCATTGGCAGGACCAGGCCACGGCCACTGCTCGCAAGAGCATCAAAAACAGCTATCTCCGTTTTCTCCGCGGCTGGATGATGGATTCCAATTCAATCGAGGGAGCAGTGCTCAAACGCTGGGTGGAGAGTCGCATCGGCATTGCTCCCACCTTCCACCGCGCCCCCATCTCGGATATCCACAGCGAGGCATACTTCGACTTTTCCGTGGATGTCATGAAGGGCAGTTCCCGCACCAACGCCATCCAATCCCAGCTTGACCTGCTGTATGAATACTGCCAGTACGAGCTGTCCCTCAAATTCCCCGACACGCCAACCATTCACCTCTACCGCGGTACCTACGATGCCAGCGAACATACGCTTCTGGAGCAGGTTGGCAAACGTGAGCAGATCGTGCGGCTCAACAACCTGGTCTCCTTCACCTCCGATGAGGAGCGGGCCTGGGAGTTCGGTTCCACAGTCTGGAAGGTGGTCGTGCCGCTCTGCAAGATCTTCTTCTTCAACGACCTGCTTCCCGGCAGCATCATGAAAGGCGAGGGGGAATACCTGGTTATCGGTGGAGAGTACCGGGTTCGCCAGGTGATGTGCACCCTGTAGCCAGTCTGCTCTGTTCCAGGAACTGTTTTCTTCCTTCGTTGTAAGAATATATTCTTTCCACGCACATTGTCGTTGCACCAATTAAATATTCGTGCTACACGTGTTTCGGTAGCACGAATATTTGTTTCGTATGTATTAATTGTTCAAATTGGAGGTATGACGATGCACATCCCGGATGGCTACCTTTCTCCGCAAACCTATGTTCCTTTTTACGCTTTTATCATTCCCTATCTGGGATTGGCGGCCCGCAAGGTCAGAAGCACCGTCCGTTCGCGGCATGTACCGCTCCTGGCATTGGGCGCCGCCTTCTCCTTCGTAATCATGATGTTCAACGTTCCCATCCCCGGCGGAACCACCGGTCATGCGGTCGGCGGGGTGATCGTCGCTATTCTTCTCGGTCCCTGGGCCGCGAGCATTGCCGTTTCTATCGCCCTGATCGTACAGGCGCTGCTGTTCGGTGACGGCGGGATCACCGCTATCGGCGCCAACTGCTTCAACATGGGCGTTGTGATACCCTTTATTGGCTACTACACCTATGCGCTGATCGCCGGAAAATCCGCCATAAGTTCGCCCCGCCGCTGGATTGCCGGCGCCGTTGCCGGTTATCTGGCGCTTAATGTTGCCGCGGTCTGCACAGGGATTGAATTCGGTATCCAGCCCCTGATAGCTTCGGCGCCCGACGGGCATCCCCTATATGCTCCCTATCCCCTTTCCATCGCGGTCCCGGCTATGGCTATTGAACACCTGATCCTGTTTGGTTTTATCGAGGCGCTGGTCACCGCCCTGGTCATAAAGTATCTGCAGAAGACGGAAAGCGAACTCCTGACAATCCATGGAGGTGCACAATGAGCACAGGCATTTCAACGGTCAAGAAACTCTGGCTGGGTCTGGCGGTTCTCGCTCTCCTCTCCCCTCTGGGCCTGATCCTCCCCGACAGGTTCAAGGCAGGCTCCGCCTGGGGTGAATGGGGGCCGGACGAGATGGAAAAAATGCTGGGTTACGTTCCGCAGGGGATGAAAAAGCTTGCTGAGCTTTGGTCAGCTCCCCTGCCCGACTATGCCTTCAAAGGCTGGGACAAACAGGGACTGGGCATGCAGAGCATTGCCTATATTGCCTCGGCGATAATGGGCATTGCCGTCATTGTTGCTGTTACCATGCTTCTGGGCAAGATAGTGACAAAGGATCAGGAATGATCCCTGACTGGCTCGCTCAGGACAATGTGGCGGTACCCTTTTCCAGCAAGAGACGTAATGGCGGGAAGGGGTTTGTGGAAAGGACTATCGAAGGAACCGCAAGATTTCTTCGTGATGCGATCCTTTCCGAGGCAATCGCCAAACGTCAGGGCCTTTTGCAGATCCTGGACCCGCGCGTGAGGCTCGTGACTATCCTTGTCCTGATTGTCTGTATCAGCCTGATGAAATCTCCAGTCACCATTTGGGTGGTGTACCTGTTCGTGCTCCTGCTGGCTGTCGCTTCTTCCGTGCCGCTGCTGTTTTTCATCAAACGGGTCTGGCTGTTCATTCCACTGTTTTCGGCGGTGATCGTCATTCCGGCGCTGTTCAATATCGTCACCCCCGGTGAGCCGTTCTGGACAATGTTTCATCTCCCCAGGAATTATGATTTCGGTCCCTATCATATTCCCGAAACCATTGCCATTACCCGCCAGGGCCTGCTGACCGCGGCCACCTTCATCTGCAGGGTGGCGGCCTCGGTTTCCCTGGCGGTGCTGCTGACGCTCACAACCAGGTGGAGCGATCTGCTGCGGGCGTTAGGGGTGCTTCGCGTCCCGCAGATCTTCATCCTGATTCTGGCCATGACCTACCGCTACATCCTTCTTCTGGTTCAAGCGGTCCAGAATATCCACATCGCCCGCAAGAGCAGGACGCTGCACTACGGCTCAACTCGTTCTGAACAGCGCTGGGTGGCTTCACGGATGGGGTACCTGTTCAAGAGGACCTGGCTGATGAGCCAGGACGTGCACCGGGCCATGCTGTCGC
>JACAAY010000001.1 GCA_013377095.1 Desulfuromonadales bacterium | reverse complement strand
GGCGAAAAGGGCATTCCATTGATCGGCATGAACGATAGCGCCGGCGCCTTTGTGCCTGCCGGAGTGGGTGGCTTGGACGGTTATGCCGAAGCCTTTACGGCGCTGCGTAAAATAAGCGGCGTTGTCCCCTCCATCATGTGCATGTTCGGATTTAATGCCGGAGGCGGCAGTTACCTTCCCCGGCAGGGCAGCTTTGTGATCCAGCCGAACGATACGTTTTTCGGCCTGACCGGGCCCGGCGTGGTAAAGTCGGTGCTGGGCGAGGATATTTCACCCGAAGAACTGGGAGGCCCCCGGGTGCATAGCCAGTCGGGCGTCGCCGACGTCACCGCGGAAGATGAAGTCAGCGCCTTGAGAACAGCCGTTCAGCTGCTTAGCTACCTGCCCGACAACAATGGCGTCATGGCCCCGTTCCAGAAGACGAGCGACCCGCTGGACCGCAAAACCTGGGAAATCAATACCCTCCTCAAAAAGACCTTTAACTCCCCCACCGGCTTCAACACACCCTTTGACGTCTCAATCATCATCCAGCAGATCTGCGACCATGGCGACTATTTCGAGATGCAGCGGGAGCGGGCCCGTAATGTCATTACCGCCTTCGGACGCCTGGGAGGAAATGTGGTCGGCTTTGTGGCCAACAACAGCTCGGTTGACTCGGGCCAGATCGACTGTGATGCAGCCTACAAAATCGCCCGCTTCAACCGATTCTGTAATATCTACAACATCCCCCTGATCTTCATGGAAGACACGACCGGTTTCCTGCCCGGCAGAGAGCAGGAAGCCCGGGGCATTGTTCAGGCCGGGCGGGCCATGCTCGACTCCATCGTGGACATCAGAACACCCCGTATCCTGCTGATCATTCGCAACGCCTACGGCGGCGCCTATGCATCCTTCAACAATTATCCAACCGGCGCAGATCTGGTGCTGGCCCTGCCTACCACCCGGCTGGCGGTCATGGGCCCGGCGGGTAAGGAGTTTATTTATAAGGACGAACTCCGCAAGCTGCGCATCGATCTGGCAGAACGAAAAAAAAGAGGAACGCTCCAGCGGATCGAAGCCGGTGAAAAGGAAGATGACGCTCGCAGGGATGCTGAGCTGGAAGCAACTGCCTGGCTCAAGGAGCAGGAAACCGCCCTCAACCTGCGCTATGAAAAAGAGCTGATGAATCCCAGGGAAGCTCTCAGCCTGGGATCAATTTCGTCACTGGTCATGCCCACCGACCTGCGCAAGGTGCTGGCGGAAAACTTGAATTTCTTTCTCAGACACTACAAACCCGGACCAATGCAGGCTGTCCAGCGAGAATTTTACTGATCCGAAAAACGTGTTTTAACACGAAATTCAGTTCAAGCACACTGGAGACCACCCCATGAGCGATCTTTACCAGGAAAATCCTCTAATTCATAAAGACCGACGTCTCGGCGCCGCGACCTCCCCCTGGGTTCGCTCGTTCTCCTGTCAGGATCTCAAACCGTTGATTGTCTGCCGTGGCCCCATCCGCAAGGAAGCAATGGATGTCTTCAAAGAGATGGGTATGACCCATGTGGGCATCCTGCTTTCAGAGAAAGACTCCATTGTCTATCCCAATGCACTGGCGCCCGAACTGCGGCAAGTGACCGATCCACACCGGGTCCACCGGGTGCCGGACTACACCGGAGCCGGCAAGGAAGAACGCGTCGAACGCATTCACCAGATCATCGGCATCGCACGCGACAATGGCTATAATGCGATTTTTGCCGGGTATGGCTTCATGGCGGAAGATGATGAGTTTGTTGCGGCCATCGAAAGAGCCGGCCTTACCTTCATCGGCCCCTGTTCAGCTACCCAGACCGGTGCCGGAAAAAAAGACGAGGCCAAGCGCACCGCGCTCTCCGTCAACGTCAGCGTCACCCCCGGCATCAACAACGTGACAGCACGCACCCTGCTGAGAAAATACCCGACCCGGGAACAGCTGCTGGCTCTGACAACAGCCGAAGGGCTTCTCTGTGATGATGTCATTGGTTGCGACACGACTCTGCCAGTGGAAGAGCTGGCCGACCGGATTCTGAACGCCGCCTATGCCAAGGGAACCGACCTGTTTTCAATTGAAGAGCTCTGCGCCCAGGTTCAGTGCGAAGTAATCGATATGTTCACCCGTTACCCAGGCAGCAGGGTTCGTCTGAAAGCCATCGGTGGAGGGGGTGGTAAGGGCCAGAGAATTCTTGGGGGAGCGCTGCTCGCCATCAAAAAACCGGATCACAGCCAGATAAACCTGGCAGCGTCGGAAGCACCAACCCTGGTCAGGGAGATCCTGGGAGAAGTCAAGGCCAACGGCGTGGGCGACAACAAGAATATTCTGGTGGAACTGAATATTGAACAGACCCGCCACAATGAAATACAGCTGCTGGGCAATGGTGAGTGGTGCATTTCCCTTGGGGGTCGCGACTGTTCTCTGCAGATGCACGAGCAGAAACTGCTGGAAGTCTCGGTTACCAAAGAAGGGCTTGAACGTGCCATCGCACAGGCCGGAGCCGAGGGCAAAGATTCCGAGCGTGCTGCCCTGGAGAGTGATCTCAGAGTTTTGTTACGAATGGAAGAGGAAGCCGAGCGTTTCGGGATGGCGGTCAGCCTTGACTCCGTTGCAACCTTCGAATGTATTGTTGACCGCGACCGACATTTCTTCATGGAAGTAAATACCAGGATTCAGGTGGAACACCGGGTGACCGAACTGTGCTACACACTGCAATTTGCCAACCCGGAAAACGATCAGGAGCATTTCAGCGTTCATTCCCTGGTCGAGGCCATGGCTCTGTTGGCTCGGCACAAACAGCGTCTGCCCAGACCGCAGCGGATCATACGGTTCAATGCTGCAGTGGAAGCGCGTCTGAATGCCACCGACGACTCACTCGCCCCACATGCCGGCGGCATGATTCGCTACTGGTCAAAACTGATCCCGGGGGAAATCCGGGACGATCAGGGTATCAGCATGGTCAACCCCGACACCGGCGTATTCATAAAATACATGGTGGCAGGCGCCTATGATTCCAACATCGCCCTGCTGCTTACCAAGGGGGATAACCGCCAGGACAGTTTCGAACACCTGGCCAAGGTCATCCGCAGTACGACCCTGCGCGGCAGTGATCTGGCCACCAATCTGGCCTTTCACTATGGCATGGTTAACTGGCTTCTCGGCAACAACGTGAATGCCAAACCGACGACCCGCTTTGTGGTCCCCTACCTTACCCTGGTGGGGATGCTGAAAGAGGAAGCATCCCGAATTGACCCCAATCACGCCTTCATGCTGCTGAAAAAACAGTATGCCAAAGCTATGGCCGAACAGCTTGCCGACCAGCCCGCACGACGAGAGCGTGAACTCAACAATCTGTCCGCGCTGCTGGATCGCAAACTTGCCCTGATTATTCGCCCCATGGAGCGGCTCCTGGCCAATCCGCACCTGCTCTCGGGCTGGCTGAGCATCAACGTCCTGAATTTCCGCATCGACAACGGCAAGGTCTTCTGGCTTAGAAATCCCCTGGGAGTACTCAACGAGACCTACGAGTATCTGCACATGTCATTCCGCACGAACAAGCCGGCGGCGGATGTCATCTGGAGTCACGACAATGAACTGCTTCAACAGTCCATACGGTTTTACGTCACCCTGCGTGAACGATTCGGGCTTGTCAGGGGAGAATACTTCAAGCTCAATCAGATCCTCGACAACGAAGACCCTCAGGGCGATTTCGATGCTGAAACCTGGGACCGTATCCGTTCTGCCCATTTCGGGTATGAGGCCGGACTGGAACTGCTCGGGATGTTGTTCCTGATCGGCGACGCCACCAGGTTCTGGGATCTGCGGGTAACAGACAGTCTGGAAATATCCATCCCCGCATTTCTGCTCGACACCGACCTGCAGGCACGCATGAAAAAAGTGCTGGCGCCGCCGCCCTCCACAAAAACCGATGAAATAGTTGCCATAAGTGGCGGCATGTACTATGCGCAGGAAACACCCGGTATGCCGCACTTCGTGCATGAGGGCATGCACTTCGAAAAGGGACAGCCGCTCTACATCATTGAGGTCATGAAAATGTTCAACAAGGTGAGCGCGCCCTTCTCGGGAACCATCGACAGAATTCTGATCACATCAGGTGACGGAACAATTGTCCACAAAGGTCAACCACTCTTCAAGGTCACGCCGGATGAACGATGCGAAGAGCGGGACCCGGCGGAGATCGAGCGTGAGCGGCATGCCTTCACGCTACGATACCTTTCAGCTGTTCTCTGACCATAATCCTTCGAAAAAACGCTAACTCATGGTCACTACTGGTGAAGCAGAGACACTGGACCGCGAGCCAACCACCCGGACGATTTTAGTCGCACTAAAATCTTTAATTGACATTCTCGAAGCTTATCCTTAAAATCCCCAAAATTGTCTTATACAAGCCTCGTTTAATTTAATCCCCCCCCAAGGAGCACGACATGAGTATTGCGGACAAGAAAAAACAATGGACCGACACCACAGTTGCCAAATTCCTGACACGTTCACCGGAGCGTTACGAGAAGTTTCTCACCACCTCCAACATCGAAATCGATCGCGTATTTACTCCGGAATTTGATTATCCCGGTTACGACGAGAAACTTGGTCTTCCGGGTACCTACCCCTACACACGTGGCGTGCAGCCCACCATGTATCGCGGTCGCTTCTGGACCATGCGTCAGTATGCCGGTTTCGGCAACGCCAAGGAATCCAACGAGCGTTACAAATACCTGCTTGGCGCCGGCCAGACCGGTCTCTCCATTGCATTCGACCTTCCGACCCAGATGGGTTATGACTCCGATGCAGCCATGAGCCAGGGCGAAGTCGGCAAGGTCGGCGTTGCCATCGACTCGCTGGCCGACGTGGAAATCCTCTTTGACGGCATTCCGCTGGATAAGGTTTCCACCTCAATGACGGTCAACTCCACCGCAGCGATCCTGCTCTGCATGTACATTGCCGTTGCCGAAAAACAGGGCGTTTCCGCCGACAAGATCTCCGGCACCATCCAGAACGACATCCTCAAAGAGTACATGGCTCGCGGAACCTACATTTATCCGCCGAAAGAGTCCATGCGCCTGATCACCGACATCTTTGCCTACTGCAAGGACAATGTACCCAAGTGGAACACCATCTCCATCTCCGGCTACCACATCCGCGAAGCCGGCTCCAGCGCCGTGCAGGAAATCGCCTTCACCCTGGCCGACGGTATCGCCTACGTCGAAGCAGCCATCAAGGCCGGTCTGGCCGTTGACGAATTTGCACCACGTCTGGCCTTCTTCTTCAACTCCCACAACAACCTGCTTGAAGAAGTTGCCAAGTTCCGCGCTGCACGTCGCATCTGGGCCAAGATCATGAAAGATCGTTTTGGCGCAAAAGACGCCAAATCACAGTCGCTGCGCTTCCACACCCAGACCGCCGGTTGTACCCTGACTGCCCAGCAGCCGGACAACAACATCATGCGTGTCACCATCCAGACCCTGGCAGCAGTCCTGGGCGGCACCCAGTCACTGCACACCAACTCACGCGACGAAGCACTTGCGCTGCCGACCGAAGCATCGGTTCGCATCGCGCTGCGCACCCAGCAGGTTGTGGCCTACGAATCAGGCGTGGCTGACTCCATCGACCCACTGGGCGGATCATTCTATGTCGAGTCACTGACCGACCAGATGGAAGCCGCAGCGTGGGATTACATCGAAAAAATCGACAAGCTGGGCGGCGCTGTTGAAGCCATCTCCAACGGATTCCAGCAGAAAGAAATTCAGGACTCCGCTTATGCCTACCAGAAAGCCATCGAGAAGAACGAGCTGATCATCGTTGGCGTTAACAAATTCACCATCTCTGAACCGCCTCCAACCGGCCTGCTCAAGGTCAAGGAAGAAGTGGAAATCAACCAGAAGAAAGCCTTGGCAGAAGTCAAGGCCAAGCGTGACAGCGCAGCCGTCAAGGCATGCCTGGAAAAACTGGAAGTTGCCGCCAAAGGCACCGACAACCTGATCCCGCTGATCCTCGACGCGGTCAAAGTATACGCAACCCTGGGCGAAATCGCCGACGTATTCAGGGGCGTATTCGGCAAACATCGCGAAACAGTCGTACTCTAAACATTAACCGGTAATTTATCACTCCACAGGGCCAGGCGAAATCAGTCTGCGCTCTGTGGAGATTACTTTGAAAGGTGCCTACGAATGCTTAAGAAAATTAACCACATTGGTATAGCAGTCAAATCACTTGAAGAAAGCCTTCCCTTTTACCGCGACAACCTGGGTATGGCCTTTGCCGGTATCGAAGAAGTTGCCGAGCAGAAAGTTCGCGTTGCCATGCTGGAGATCGGTGAAGCAAAAATCGAGCTGCTGGAGCCTACCTCCGAAGACAGCCCGATTGCCAAATTTCTGGAGAAAAACGGCACAGGCGTTCACCACCTGGCCTACGAAGTGGACGATTGCGCAGCAGCCATCGCCAAAATGGTCGCCGACGGCGCCAGAATGATCGACGCAACTCCGCGCAATGGTGCCCACGGTACAAAGATCGCCTTTGTACACCCCAAAAGCAGCAACGGTGTTTTAACCGAACTCTGCCAAAGCGGACACTGACCACTCGTTCGTTTTTTACGTGAATACGATTTTTTGGGGCGAAACGGACTTCTGTTTCGCCCTGCTTTTTGACAGCAACTGGTTAGACCATATCACCACATCACGCTTTTTTATTGCAGCGGCGCCCCACCTCCTGGACAGACATTCCGACAAACCCGGCGCTATTTTTCGTCATATAACCGAGCTAAACACGCTTTTCCAGGTACCTTTTCGAACACATCTGTGTAACATTTTGATTATCAGCTCTTTTTTTGTTGACAACTGCTCGTTATATCGGCTAAAACATGCAAAAATTGTGAATATCATGAAACATGACGATCCGAAAAGTTGCTGCCATGTGATTTATTTTCACTCCCTTTAGTGGGAGTGGGAACAATCCAGGAGGCGAAACCAACACTGTGACACGTTTCAGAGAAGCACCACAAAAGGTCATACCATATTACCTTTGAAGTGTCCTCGATGCGGGGTCTTTCAAGGGTTTTTAAGTTTCAGCGACCTACTTCTTGATCAGCAGAAAACTATATACGCATCTAAAAAGATAGAAAGGTGGTGAACCGACCTCACAGACTGAACAGACCCATTTCAACAGAGAGCAGCACCTGCACGAAAATACACGCAGAATTTTTATTTATCCGAAGGAGGAAAACCATGAAGTTGAATAAGAAACTGATGATCATCGCAGCAGCAGGCGCCCTGGGCGCGGCAACTGCCAGTTCGGCACTGGCTTTTGATAACGAGTTCCACGGAAGCTATACCCTGAAGTACTTCCTCAGCAACTACGAAACAGGCGGCCCCGGCTTTCTCGGCTATAAAGGCAACTCAAACACTCCGGTTTTTTCTGAAAATCGTAAAACCAGCAACTTCTTTGATCAGCGCTTGCGCATGTTCTACACCGCCAAAGCCAATGACGATCTCAAACTGGTAACCGGTTTTGAGATCGACACCATGTTCGGCGACAAGGCCCAAGGCTCTGGAGCACGTAACGCCGGTGGCGCCATGGAATCCGACGCCGTCAGCCTTGAGACAAAGTGGGTCTACCTTGACTTCAGAATTCCTTCGACTCCGATCCGTGTTACCACCGGTATCCAGCCGGTAAAAGACGCCTTCAAAGGCGTGTTCCTCGATGCCGACCTAGCCGGTGTAAATCTGGCCGGTACATTTGGACCAGCCGTCGTCAACGTCGGCTACTTCCGTGCCTATGATCAGACCTTGTTCAAAGCTACCTCTGCCGATAATACAGGACTCAGAGGTAATGCGGACCTCGATATCGTTGCTGTCAGCACTGATGTCAACATCAACAAAAACCTGAAAGTCGGTGGCGCCTACTACCTCTACTCCGACAACCGTAACTCTTCACCAACCAAAATCAATGTCTTCGGCCTGAACGCCGACGCCAAGATTGGCAAACTTGGCCTGAGCGGCTTTGCAGCCATGCAACAGGGTGTCAGAAACGGCACTCTTGCCCGTCAGACCTATAACGGCTACGCCTTCAACGCCGCTGCCAAGCTCCCCATCGGACCGGGCAACCTGCGCACCGCCTTTCTGTACACCACCGGCGATGACGGCAAAGACGGCATCAACACCTCCTGGCAGGGAGTCGTACAGACTCAGGACGTAACAGACACCACTGTTCAACCCTCCTGCAACTCTTACAACGAATCAAACATGATGCTGATGAACAGGGCCGCCAATATGGAAGGTACCCAGGCTGATGTGAACGTCATCAACTCCACCACCTTCAAGAATCAGGGCATGATTCTGGCAACCATCGGCTATGACGCAACGATTACCCCGAAACTGTTCGTCAACACCAACGTTGGTGTAGCCTGGGCCGCAAAAAACAATGTAACCACGCGCATCAACCCCTTAACGGGCTCCAACGGCACCAACTATCTCGGCACAGAGGTTAACATCACCGCCGGCTACAAACTGTATGACAACCTGACAGCCAGCATCCAGGCAGCCTACCTGATCCTTGGCGGCTACTATGACGGCGTTGCAGTCCAAGATCCAAGTGCAGCAAAAATTGTAAAAACCGGTAAAGACCCGGAAGACCCCTACACCGCACGTGTCATGCTGAGCTATGCATTCTAAGATCTGCTAAATCACTATCAACCTGAAGGGCGGGAACCATCCCGCCCTTTTTTTTTGACTTTGGGGGGCAGTTTTGCGATACTCCACAGGTTGAGAACTTGGATTGGAGGAATCATGAAAATCATAACCAGTACCATTACCATACTGCTTGTAGCGTTTTGTTCTCTACCCGCCTTAGCCGCGTCTCCGCTGCGTGTCTTCGTAGGGGATATGAACGCAGTCGGAGTGCAGAACAGGGACGAGCTGAAAACAACCCTGCAGACGCTGCTGGCGTCGCGTCTGAACAGCGACAGCATCACCGCCGTTTCCAGTGCTACGGAAGCCGATGCCATACTGACCGGAACCTATGTTGTGATCGGCAAGATCTTCAGCGTGGATGCCATGGCCAAGAGTGTTGGGGGAAAAACTCTCACTCGCGCCTTTGTTCAGGGTGAAAGCCAGGATGAACTGATCCCGGCCATGGGAAAACTGGCTGACAAGCTGACCGCTGACCTGACAAAACTGTATACGAGTGGACAGATAACGTCCGTCGCCCCGGTGTACTCCAATACTCCCGCAACCGTAGTCCGACCAGTCATAACGACCAAATCCGACATCATCAAAAGCGAGCCGGTACATGCGGCCCGAACTGAAGAGTTCATAAAACCCAAGGATGTCGAACAAACACCGGCAAGTGGATGGCAGAGCAAGCGACTGGCCGGCGCGGCAAATCTCATTGCAACCGGCAAAACACTGGCTGACGGTAGCCGTGAGGTTTTCCTGGCGGAAGCCCGCCGCCTCTCCTATTACCATCAGAGCGATGCCATGAAGCTGGTGGCTGAAACTGAATTCAAGAATATCGAAAAAATTCTCTCGCTGGACGTTATGGAAGGAAGCGACGGCCAACAGGACATTTACCTGACCATCATACATGGCGAAGAGCTTTCCTCCCAGGTCTGGCAGGTCAAAGGCGGCAAACTGGTTCGGGTTGCTGAAGACCTGCCCTACTACTTCCGCAGTTTCAGCCTGGCCGGCGCTCCCAGAAAACTGTACGCCCAGGCCGTGGGGCGTGACGCCGATTTCTATGGTGACGTTGCCGAAGCTCACCGCAACGGCTCAAAAATCACCCTGACCAACCCGATTAAAATGCCCCGTTTCGGGAACATCTTTGGCTTCAATCAGTTCACCGATGGTGATGGCAAGATATACACCGTTGTCATCAACCCGGACGGTTACCTGGTTGTGTACGACACGGAGCTGAAAGAACTCTGGCGCAGCAACGATAAATTCGGCGGCTCAGAGCTCTATTTCCAGAAGGAAGACCTGGTAAATGTGCGTGTAACCAACGACAAGTTCCGCTGGATCTTCATGGACCAGCGCATCCAGGTCACCTCCAAGGGTGATGTGCTGGTGGGCAAGAATGATGGTTTCTGGGTTATCGGAAACGCTCGTTCCTACAAGAAGGGAGCTGTCTACTGCTTCAGCTGGAATGGTTCCAGCCTGGATGAAAAATGGCATACCCGTGAGACACAGAATTATATGCCCGACTACTACTTTGATGAGGCGCGCAACGAGCTGCTGATTCTGCAGACTGTGCAACGCCCCGGCATAACCACCCGTGGCGCGGCATCATTGGCAATCAAGAAAGTTGAGTAACTTGACCACGAAACTTCCCGACATATCGCTCCCTTTCGGTGTCAGCGATTTTCTTCCCGATACAGCCGCCAAGATCGGCTACATAGAGGAGAAGATCCGCCGTGTTTTCGAGCTGTGGGGGTTCCGCAGAGTGATAACGCCAAAGCTGGAGTACGAGGATGTCATGGCGCTTGGCCTGGGCGATGGGCTGAAGGGCAAGACCTATCGGTTTGACGACCGCCAGACCGGAAGGCTGCTGGCATTTCCACCGGACATCACCCCGCAAATTGCACGTATCGTAGCCACACGCCTGAACAACTGTCCGCTGCCTCACCGCATCAGTTACAGCGGCCGGGTTTTGCGCCAGACAGAAATCCAGAGCGGACGCAGCAGGGAGATTTTTCAGTCCGGTGTTGAACTGATCGGCCTGGACTCGCCCGAAGCCGATGCCGAAATGGTGGCCATGGCAGTGGAATCCATGCAGGGGCTCGGCTTCAGTGACTTCAAGATCGACCTGGGGCAGGTTGAGTTCTGCCGCGGCATAGTGGCCTCCTCCGGGCTTTCCGGACAACCTTTGAAAGAACTGCTGGAAGCATTGGCCCGCAAGGATGCTTCGGCAGTGGCGCGGATTACTTCCGACAATCCGCTTTCAGAGGAGTCGAAACGTGAAATCTGCTCATTGCCACGACTCTTCGGCGGATGCGACACACTGGTCGCGGCCAGGGAAGTGGTTTCAAACAGCCGCTCCCGTGCCGCGCTGGAAAATCTGCAGCAGGTGCTGGACATCCTGGAGATGCATGGCGTCACTCAGTTTTTGACCATTGACCTGGGCGAAACCCGCGGGATGGATTATCACACCGGTGTTACCTTTGAAGGTTTTGTCACCGGGCTCGGTGTGCCGGTGTGCAGCGGCGGACGATATGACGCCCTGGCCGGTCGTTACGGTTATCAGGCTCCAGCCACCGGCTTCACTTTTGATGTCCTCAGTCTGCTGCAGGTGCTCGAGCGCCGCCCCGAACTGGAAGCAAGCACCGCCCGTGACTTCCTGCTCTTCAACTGCAACGACGACCGGCGCGAGGTGCTTGAAATTGCCCGTCAGCTTCGCTCGCACGGATACACGACAGCCCGTGACATCATCAGGCGCGATTACCAGAGTTCGCTGGAATATGCCCGGCGCTTGAACATTCGCTGCATGCTGGTTATCGGAGATGAGGCGGATGCGGGTCTGTATCGCGCAGTGAGAACCCGCGATGGCAAGACGCACTGCTTTGCCAGGGATATGCTGAGCCATGACGGGCTTATGGATTTTATTGAAGAACACCAGGGAGAATAGTCGAAATGGCAAATGTTGTAATTGTGGGCGCCCAGTGGGGCGATGAAGGTAAAGGCAAGGTAGTTGACATCTATACCCAGTACGCCGATGACATCGTTCGTTATCAGGGTGGCAACAACGCCGGCCACACCCTGGTTGTTGGAACCGAAAAGGTGGTTCTGCACCTGATACCCTCAGGCATCCTTCATGAAGGTAAACGCTGCATGATCGGCAACGGTGTCGTGCTTGATCCGGAAGTTTTTATCAAGGAGATCGTCAAGCTCAAGGAATCGGGTCGCCTCCAGGATGACTCCTGCCTGCTCCTTTCAGAATCGCTGCACATCATCATGCCTTACCACAAGCGGATCGACATTGCCCGTGAAGCAAAAAGCGGTGACAAGAAAATCGGCACCACCGGCCGGGGCATCGGTCCCTGCTATGAGGACAAGATCGGCCGCCGCGGTATTCGTCTGATGGATCTGCTTAACAGGGAAGTTTTTGCCCGCAAACTGAAAGAGTTTCTGGTGGAGAAGAATTTCCTGCTGGAAACCATGCTGGGTGAACCGCCCTGTGATTATGATGCAATTCTGGCTGAATACAGCGGCTATGCCCAGGTGTTGGGCAAATACGTTGCCGACACCGCCCTGATACTCAGCAAAGATCTCCAGGCCGGCAAAAAGGTGCTTTTCGAGGGGGCCCAGGGAACCCTGCTGGACGTGGATTACGGCACCTATCCCTACGTGACGTCTTCATCAACCTGCGTCGGTGGCGTCTGCACCGGTTCCGGTATCGGCCCGCGCGAAATCCACGAGATCATCGGCATCTCAAAGGCCTATGTCACCAGGGTTGGGAGTGGTCCCTTTCCCACTGAGCTGTTTGATGCGGATGGTGACCAATTGCGTAATTCCGGTGGAGAATTTGGCTCGACCACCGGCCGACCCCGGCGCTGTGGCTGGTTTGATGCCATGGTTCTCCGCTACGCTGTGCGTATCAATGGCCTGACCGGCATCGCTCTGACAAAACTCGATGTGCTCTCCGGTTTTGACAGCATCAAGATCTGCACCGGCTACACGCTCAACGGTAAAGCCCTGGAAACCTTGCCGGCAGCCCTGGAAGCGTTTGAAAACTGCCAGCCGGTCTACGAAGAGATGCCCGGCTGGAGCAGCGACATAACTGATGCCAAAACATTCGATGAATTGCCCGACAATGCCCGCGCCTACGTCCATCGACTGCAGGAACTGTCCGGATGCCCCATTGTTCTGGTATCAGTCGGCCCGCGCCGCGACCAGACCATTATTCTGAGAAACCCTTTCAGTTAAACACACTGATTCAGATCGAAGTAAAAAAGCCCTCCAGGATCACAGGCCTGGGGGGCTTTTATTATGGTGTTGCTGCTCATCTGACTATTATTTTGTCTTCACCTGCGTTTTTTCGTTGATCGTTGCGCGGTCTGAAGTGGTACATCCTTATCAGCTCTTTTCCCGGTGACTCTCTTCGGCACGGGTGCAATCAGGTTCCGGAACAGCGTCAACCGGTAACCGGCGTGAGTTGCCAGTTCAGTGAGACGTTGCAGTTCACGTCCCGATGCCGCGCACCATGCCGCCAGAGTGCGGCCAGCAGGCTGCCATGCTGCCGCTGCCCTGTCACAGAGCTTGATGACAAGGATCCAGGTAGCCAGTTCCTCAAAACGCTCCTTATTGAACCAGGTCGTACCGCCGCTTTCGTGTATCAGCATATAACTGCAGCAGGATGGAATAGAAAAAATCTCGTTGAATGGGGTACTACTTTTCATCAGTCCACCATGGGCACATGCCAGAAGCGCCCGCAGCAGTTGCACAGGGTCACCTGTTCCCGGAGCATCCTGCCCCGACTCGATGGAGTGCATGCGACGCAGACAAAACTCGAAACCAAAACGATCCAGAGCATCCGGCTCAGAATCCCGCAGCAGCATCCACGCCAACAGCACCCTGGCGCCGGCTACGGAATTCGTAGCGTGCACGACCGTCGAGATAAACTCTTTCGCATGCAGCGAAGACGTCCTCAATGCAGACAAGCCCTCCATCAGTGAAATGGCTTGAAGCATGTCAGGCACTATTTCCGAAGATCTGACGCCGGCATCAGCTGGCTGTCCCCTCAGGGTTGCTTGAAAACGGTCTCGGGAGTCGTTTAATAGTACCCCGGAAGTTACCAGGTCCGCCAGTACGCTGCCGGATACTGACTGAGCCAGCTCCAGAACCGTGCGAAAAGCGCTATTCTGTTCGGCAAAGCGAACCTGACGACGCTCATCCTCCAGATTTTCAACGCCCAGTCCATTGAGGGCAGCGCAGAGACCCTTCCAGGAGCCATCGCTGTCATCTCGAATCATACGAAAGTCCAGGAAAACATGGAACTCGTATTCCCCCAATTCAGCATAGAGACCCTTTTCGGTCAGTTCCTGCCCGCTACGTAAAAATTCGAGGCCGCTGGAGACATCGCGGAAAGCGTAGTAGACCCCCAGGTCGGAGACAAAACCCAGACTTTCGGCGATCGTTGTCCGGTACAGTTCCGGTGATTCACCTCCGCCCGTGACAGCTATGGGGGATGATTCCCTGATTAAGCCTGCAGTAACTGCGTAATGGTTGTGATACAAAACCAGGGCCCGCTGCTCTCCGGCGCGGTTTGAATAGGCAAAGACGTTTTCGTCAACCCCGCTCCCTGTTTCAAAATCATAGAGGACAAAGTTTTCCGAACCTGAAAAGAGGCCGCGCCGATGGAGCAGGGGAAAGATCCACATCCGGTGCCCCTGCAGCAATCCCTGATCAACCGACTCATCCCAGTAGGCACGCCGGTATTCCATGCCGTATTTTTCACGTAGCCCCTCCAGCTGTCCATGGCCGAACATGGGCAGACCAGGCATGGTTACCATCAAGACACAGGCGCCAAAATACTTCCCCTCGGTGCCAAATTGTTCGACAGCTGTTTTTTCATCGGGGTTGTTCATGAAGTTAACAAAACGCTTCAGAATTTCAGGATTGAACTCCAGCACATTCTTGATGGTTTTACGATATTTGGCATTCTCTTCCCGCTTCAGCATATTCATAAAAGCACTGTTGTAAACCCGGTGCATCCCCAATGTTCGTACGAAATACCCCTCCATCATCCAGAACGCCTCGGCCAGAAGCAGTGTTCCGGGCGCCTCGACCGCTACACGGTCAACCACCTGACGCCAGAACTCCACCGGAAACAGTGCGTCAAACTCCTCGCGGGTCATGCCATGTTCGGCACGGGAAGGAACACCGCCTCCCAGACCGCGAATAGGAAACCAGAGTCGTTGAAAATGTTTTTTTGCCAGGGTCATGGCAGCATCGAAGCGGATAATGGGGAAATTGCGGGCTACGTGCAGGATGGTCTGAATTACCGCTTCGCGAACTTCAGGCATCAGATAGTTAAGTTGGGCGGTATCGTTCCAGGGAAAGCTGGTGCCGTCATTTCCATGATAGATATAACGGGTACGGCCAGTAGTGCGATCCACGAGACGAAATACAACCGCAGCGTCGCGTTTGGTCCAGTAACCGTCCTCAATCTGAAGCGCAACATTTTCACTGCAGGAGAGATCTTCACCGTTGAACTGATAGGAGGGAAACGGTGGATAATCGGTCTGGATGAACCAGTCCGGGTGTTCGACTACCCACCGTGAGTAGATACCGGTGTGGTTGGGAACCATGTCACTGGCCAGACGTATGCCACGCTTACGAGACCTTTCACGCAGGTTTGCCAGTGCATCCCAGCCTCCCAGATCAGCGGCGATCTCGTAATCATACAGCGAATAAGCCGATGCAATGGCGTCTGAGTTGCCGCAGAGCTGCTTGATGCGTCGGGAAGCGGGAGAACGTTCCCAGACCCCGATCAGCCAGAGAGCGGAAAACCCTGCGCCTGCCAGGCGGTCCAACTCCTCATCGGGCACCTGATCAAGGCAGGTTATGGGTCGTCCATACTGGCTGCTGAGTTGATCGAGCCAGATATACACCATCTTGGCCATCATGACCACATTGGACATCCAGTCGGCATCACTGGAAAACTGCTCATATTCGGGATAATCATAGCCGGCCAGCACCGAACCGCCACCTGCGGACACAGGGGAAAATAGCGCATCCGGTTGCGCGGGATGCCCGAACTCCATAACCTGCGTCGGTCCCGACTCACCACCTCCCCAACCTCTTTCGCGCTCCTCTTCCAGCAGAATGTCAAAAGCACCGGTCAACTCTTCCCACAAATCCGGAGGGAGCAAAGCTCCCCACTGTTCACGTATAAAAGCCACCTGTCCTGCCAGAGACCCGGGTGAGGCCTTAATCGGCGCCCACAGAACCTCTGGCAGCGTCATGTCAAATCCCGGCAACGTTGGTCCGCTGGCCAGTGCCGCAGTCATGGCGGTTACCAACCGCGGGTAGCCCTCACAGGCAGCTATCAGGTCACCATCATCAAGAATCTGACGAAAACTGTCGACCGCCGGATTTTCCGACGCCAGCTTCAGCAGCAACAACTCGCGCAAGACGGTTCGTGTGTGTTCGGCCCGGGAACCGGAGACGTCGAGCCACGCTCCGGACGACACCGCCCCCTCAAGCACCGGCGCGGGCGGAAACTGTTCAACAAAACTGCTTGCGACCAGACGCACCGTCTCGTCGGCTGGCTTGATACCGCTTCGGCGCAGGGCATCCTCAAGCAGCCCCTGCACCTGCTGCTCGGCAACCACATCGATCAGATAGCGGAACACTGCCTGCAGAGAGGCAAACAGGTTGATCTGGCCAGCATGGACCGGTGTTGCCCCCTGGGGGAGTTGACGGTTCAGCCGAAGAGCCAGCTGGCGAAAAAAAATGATTCCGGGAATACCCCGTGTGGAAATCTGTTCCGAGAGCGCTCCCAGATTATGAGAGCGCCAGGATTGGGCGGAAATCTGGATCGCATGGGGAAAGTATCTTGCAGCAATTCGCTGTTCTTTCATGTCTCCAACCACCCCTAATGCAGAGATAAGGACTTGTGAGTGCTAGTGTTTTTTTGATTTGGCTTTGCCGGTCGCCGCGCTCTTTTTATGTCCCGCGCTTTTTTTTGATGAGCCGGCTTTTTTCGAAACGCCGGATTTGGCGCTTTTTGCGGATCGTTTCCCTTTCCTGCCCTTTCGGGAATGGGAGCTTCTGAGGCTCTTGCTGATTCCGTGCTGCTCAGGACTGAACTCATCGCGGATGTTGTTCAACAGAACCGCAGTCTCCTCCAGGCTGGGATCAGCTTTTCTAGCCGCCTCCAGCGCTTCCTTGGCTTCGCTGATCTTACCGGTCTTCATGTACAACCGCCCCAGAGCGTTGAAAGCACGAGCATGGTCCGGCTTCAGTTCGGCAGCCTTCTTATAACTGGCAACGGCGTTGTCATAGTCTTTCCTGAATTCGTAGATCAAACCCAGTTTGTAGTGATTGTTGGGATCTTCGGGAGAGAGCTCCACCGCCCCCTTGAGGAGTTCGGTAATCTCATCGTACTGTTTATTTTTAACATAGATTGAAACAAGTGCATTACGGGTATCACTATCGTCCTTCTGCTGGGCCAGAGCCTTTTTGTAGTGCTCCACCGCCTTGTCATTCATTCCCTTGAGTTTGTACAGCGCAGCCACCTCGCGGTTGGCATCAAGATTGTCGGGAGAACTCTTCAGAACAGCATTGTAGGCATCGATGGCCAGGCCGGTATCCTTGTTCCGGGCAAGGATACGAGCCAGCTTGAGCTGAATATCGGGACTATCGGGTTTGAGCTTGAGGAATTCACTATACTGCTCCACCGCCTGGGCATGGCTTCCCCGGGCAAGATAGAGATCAGCCAGCCGCAACAGTGCCGCGGAGTTATCCGGCTTAACCTTGATGGCCTGTTTATATGCCACCACCGCCTCATCCAGGTTGGCATGTTTTTCGTGCAGAAGTCCCAGATTGAGGTAAACGTCGCTGCTGGTGCTGTTGCGGTAGACCGCCTCTTTATAGGCGGCAATAGCCTCTGTATCTTTTCCCGCGGAGCGGTAGAGATTACCCAGCTTGCCATAGACCTCGGCAGCTTTGTCAGGAGACTCCTTGATGGCTTCCTTCAGCAGCTCCACGTTCTTATCAAGATCTTCCGCTGCAGCAGGCTCCACCGAATCCTGTTTTGCCGGATTCAAGGACGCTGTTAATGGGGTCGCTGGAGGCGCTGAAATTGCGCCTGCCGGCGCCGGTGTCACGACTTTCCCCTTGCCGGCCAGCAGATTTTCGTAATTGGCCAGCTTTGAATCACCCTTTTTCTCGTAGATACCCGCCATCATCAGGTGGATCTGCCGGTTTTGAGGGTTGGCCATCTCAGCCTTCTTCAACTCCTCCAAGGCCTTGTCCGGTTCATTGCGTCCCAGGTAGATCGAGGCAATACCTGTGTGGGCCTTTTCATAGGACGGGTCAGCGCTCAACGCGCGGCCATACTCTTCAAGCGCCTTGGCGGGCTGTCCCATGGCAAGCTGAATTTCGGCCAAAGTAGCAAACACCTCCGGATCGCGGGTCAAAACAGTGCCAGCCTCGGTCAAGTGATGAATTGCCAGCGGGTAAACCTTCATATCCGCCAGAATGCGCCCCAGTGCTTTATGATATTTCGAATTGGAAGATGCCGCCAGACCGCGGGTCAGCTCCACCGATGCTTCGCTGTTTCTTCCCTGTTGGGCATAGAGCAGCCCGAGGTTTCCGCTGGCCTTGGCAAATGTGCTCTCTTGACGGAGAGCCTGGCGATACTCATTAATGGCTCCATCCACATTACCGACCCGTTCAAGCATCAAGGCGCTGACATAATGTCCTGCGGCACCGTCGGGACAGAGGGCCTGGATCTTGGCCTCAGTCTGTCGCAGTTGAACCTCGTCGCGAGCGGTTTCCAGCGAATCAACCAGCGACTGCGCTTCCTTGCACGAATCACCAAATACCCCCCAGTTGAACCCGCACAGCAGCAGCACAGAGCACAGCAATAAACAATATGATCGAATCATCCGCATAGAGTCAGTATCCTTGAAATTAAAATAAACTCGTGTGGCCGGGCGATTATACATACGATTCGCCAAAATTTCAATTATTTAGGCTAATACCTTGATTATATGCAAAATTGTGCAATAATGAGGCGCATATTTACGGACAGACATGGCCGAAACCACAAACAGGTGAGGAGCAGGATACATGAACAGAGACTTGGAACAACTTATAATGAACGCCAATGATCTGCCGACCATTCCTGTGGTGGCGACAAAGGTGCTGCAACTCGTCGAGAGTGAATCGACAACAGCAGAGGATCTTGCCAGAGTGGTATCCTCCGATCCGGCGGTGGCGGCCAGGGTTCTCAAAATATCCAACTCCACGTTTTTCGGCTGCAAACGCCAGATCAATACCCTGTCCCACGCAATTATGATGCTCGGCTACAACACCCTCAAGAGCCTCGTCATGGCAGCATCGGTCAAACAGGTCTACAAAACCTACGGCCTGACGGAAAAAATGCTCTGGGAACACTCATTTGGGGCTGGGCTGGCGGCACGGATCATCGCCAACACGACTCAGTTGGCCAACGATGAAGAGGCGTTCCTGGGTGGGCTGTTCCATGATATCGGCAAAACCATCATGAACAACATCGACAGCAAGCAATTCCAGCTGGTCATGCAGAAATGCTACAATGAAGACCTCTCGTTTATCGAAGCCGAGCAGCAGTTCTATCCGTACAGTCATGCCGAAGTGGGAGGGCTGGTCATTCAAAAATGGAACTTTCCGGAAATGTTGATGAAAGCCGTGCTTGAGCACCATAGCTTCAATTTTCCGGAAGATGAGGATCCCTACCAGGTTACCATTACCTGTATCGTGGGTCTGGCAAACCTCTTCTGCCACAAGATCGGCCTGGGACAGCGCGAACCGGAACCGGAACTCCTGCTGCACGAATCCATACCGGCCCGCATGCTGAATCTGGACGAGGAGCAGTTGTCGGGTATGATGGCTTCCTTCGAAACGGCCTTTACCCAGGACAAAAGCTTCTTCGACTAGCTCCAGGTCGCCACTCCGGTTCCCGTCGGGCAGGGATCATACACCACCTGTGCTTTTCCGAACACCGCCGCTGGCCAGAGTTTATCTCGTGCGTTTCGATAGTCCCAAACACTATTGCTGTGTTTCTTTTCCCGAAGCCCGATCGCGAGCCTCCTGCGAAATTTCCACGCAGTCATCCCCGCTTTCATCGGGGTGATGTTTTGATCTGTCCCCCTTGAAGACACCGCTTCGCGTACTCTTGCGCTCCAACTCCTTTGCAGCGCTGACCCTGTTGACCGAGTCTGTCATGACGGTGTCCTCCGTGACATCGGAAACATGAAAATTGATTTTTAGTGCCTGAAACTATATACTGTCACTCCACTAACCTGTTGTAAGGATGTCTATGATTCACACCATACTCACCTACCCAAACCCCGAACTGAAGAAAAAGTCCGCTCCGGTGACCATTATAACAGATGCTGTCCGCGAACTGGCTCGGGATATGGCGGAGACCATGTACGATGCCCCCGGTGTAGGCTTGGCAGCGCCCCAAATCGGTGTCCACCAGCGCATAATTGTCATTGACGTCTCTGGTCGTGATGAACCGAACGACCTGATTATAGCAATCAATCCCGTTATCGTCCATTCCGAGGGTGAAACCTACGAGGAAGAGGGTTGCCTGTCTGTCCCCAACTACGCCGCCAATGTCCGTCGTCACGCCAGCGTGGTTGTCAAGGGACTGGACCCGGACGGCAATGAGAAAACCTGGCATGCGGAAGATCTTCTGGCCATCGCCTTCCAACATGAAATCGATCACCTGGAAGGCATTCTCTTCGTTGACCACCTCTCACCGCTGAAGCGGGACCTGTTCCAGCGCAAGGCCCGCAAAGCAGCAGAAGCAGCGGCAGCGGGGGAGAAATGACCGGTCTGCGCATAATCTTCATGGGGACACCCGACTTCGCCTGCCCCACCCTCCAAACACTGATTGATCGAGGGGAAACCATTTCGGCAGTGGTCACCCAACCGGATCGCCCCAAGGGGCGCGGCCAGAAAATGATGCCGCCGCCGGTCAAGGAGCTGGCGCTCAGCCACGACATCCCGGTTTTACAGCCACCCAGAGTGCGCGACCCCGCCTTTGTTGAGATCATCCGCAACTTAAATCCCGACCTGATCGTGGTGGTGGCCTTCGGTCAGATCCTTCCCAAGACGCTGCTCGATATTCCACCCCAGGGGTGCATCAACGTCCACTCATCGCTGATGCCCCGCTATCGTGGCGCGGCTCCGCTCAACTGGTGCATCATAAACGGCGAGACCGAGACCGGTGTCACCACCATGCTGATGGACCCGGGGCTGGATACCGGCCCCATGCTCTTGAAACGCTCCACCACCATTGACGAGAACGAAGACATCGTTTCACTGCATGACCGTATGGCGACCATGGGCGCGCAACTGTTGGCCGAAACGCTGGATGGACACCTTTCCGGGCAGATACGGCCGGAACCGCAGGATGAAAGCCAGACCTGCTACGCGCCCCTGCTCAAGAAAGAGGACGGGGTGATCGACTGGCATCGTTCTGCCCGGGAAATCCACAACCAGGTGCGCGGCATGGCTGTCTGGCCCGGAGCATATACCACCCTTGACGACCAGACGCTGAAACTGTTCAGTACCCGGATCGGGGAAAGCGCCGGTGTACCGGGAACGGTTCTGCAGTCGTCACGGGGAGTCCTGGAAGTGGCCTGTGGCACCGGCAGCCTGTATATCAAGGAGTTACAACTGGCAGGAAAAAAACGCCTGGACAGCGCCAGTTTTCTGGCCGGCTGCCAGGTGGCGGTAGGCGTTCTGCTCGGCGCCGCACCTGCGGAGAAGCAGACACCGTGACACAGAATAACGACGTTCAAGAACCGCCCCGCAAGCGGCTGTTCATCTCATTAATGGGGCTCACCTGTCTGATTCTGGTGGCCCTGATCTTTCTGGCATGGTGGGTACCAAACCGGGGTCTGGCCAATATCCACCCCGATCTGCCCAACATTATCGGCATCGCCATGGCCGTGCTTTCCGGTCTGGCCATCCTGGGAACCGGTCTGCTGGTGCTGACCACCGCCCTGAACAGGGATATTTTTTTCACCCGCTTCATGCGCCTGATCGTGATCAAGTTTCTGCTGCCAATGATCGAGATGGTGGGACGGGTGCTGGGAATAAACAAGGACAGTATCCGCCAGTCCTTCATCGCCATGAACAACAGCCTGGTGCTCTCCCAGTGTCAGTCAATCAACCCGGAACGTGTCCTGGTGCTGCTCCCGCACTGCATCCAGCTGTTTGACTGCGAAATCAAGGTCACCGGCGACATCCACAAATGCATTCAATGCGGTCGCTGCGACATAAAAGGCCTGGTGGATATCGGCCGCAAGTACCGCATCGACATCTCCGTCGCCACCGGTGGCACCCTTGCCCGCAAAGTAATCGTGGAAAAACGTCCCAAACTGGTACTGGCCGTAGCCTGCGAACGCGACCTCACCTCGGGTATCAAGGATTGCTACCCCTTGCCGGTCATCGGCATCCTCAATGACCGCCCCTTTGGTCCCTGTTTCAACACCACCGTGGATGTGGCCAAGATTGATGAGGCCCTCGGCCGGATCGTACTGCAGACCCCTTAGAAACGGGAAAGGGCCGGCATTGCGCCCGCCCTTTCCTGAATCATTCGATCAGAGCTGCTCGGTTTTCCCCGCATTTCCGGAAAATCGCGCAGTTTTTTTATTTCCTTTTTGTTACTGCCCGGCTCTCTCCCCCAGCACCCGCTCAAAACAATCGCGAATCTTGCCGGTAATCTCCTCATAATCGCTGATCATTGCCACACCCGGATTTTTAAGGGTCTGCTCATAACCCAGCCGGCGGGCCAGCTTGTTCATGTAATTCCTGGATCCGCTCAGGTCATTGACCGAATGATCATGAATGATGCGCAGACGGTTTTCAAGCTTGCGCAGAAAGCGGTAACCAGAAACAAGCGTTTCGGCAAACTCCTCAGGCACCAGCCCCACTGCCCCCGCCTGGGAAAGCACTTCAATGGTGCTGGTGGTGCGCAGTTCGGGATACCGGAAACCATGGCGCAGCTGCAGGTACTGGGCAATAAACTCCACATCGACCATGCCGCCCCGCCCGGTCTTGATGTTATAGCTGTTGGCGGTCTCCCTGGCCAGCTCATGCTCCATGCGCATGCGCAGCCGGTGGATTTCGGCGCGCCCCTCTTCTCCAAGAGTGGATCCGTAGACCGTCTTCTCGATCACGGTGTGCAGATGGTCTGCCAGAGACGCATCACCCAGCACCACGCGGGCCTTTGTCAATGCCTGACGCTCCCAGACCTGTGCCTCCTGGCGGTGATAATCCAGGAAGGAATCGAGGGAGGTCACCAGCGGTCCGGCATTGCCCGAAGGGCGCAGCCGGGTGTCGATCTTGTACACATACCCCTCACGGGTCTGCAAGCTCAGGATCGTGATGATCTTCTGGGCCAGCTTGGCAAAGTACTCATGATTTGAAATCTGCTTGGCCCCGTTGGTAAAGCCCTGCCGGTCATAGACAAAGATAATGTCAAGATCGGAATGGTAATTAAGCTCCCCGCCCCCCAGTTTGCCCATGGCGATCACCGCCAGGCCGGCCTCGGACTGCCCATCCCCACAGCTGAACATGGGTCGTCCGAAACGTTGCAGCTCCTGAACCGCCATGCGGTAGGCCGCCCCCAGGCAGGTCTCACCCAGCAGAGAGAGCTGGCTGGTGGTAACGGTCTGCTTGACCCGGCCATGGATATCGTTCAGGCCGATACGCAATACTTCCTCGTTGTGGTAGCGCCGCAGCACCTCCAGCTCTTCCTCGAAGTCGTCACTCTGCTCCAGCATCCCGGCCAACTCCCGTTCCATCTCCGGTTTTGTTTTTTCGGTGGAAACCTGTGAACGGGTTGACATGCTTTCCAACAGTTCCGGGTGATTGATCAGGATTTTGGAGAGGAATTCCGACATGCCAAACAGGGAAACCAGCACCTTCAGTGTCTCACGGTTCTCCGCCAGCAGAGCGTAATAGCTGGAACGGGAACCGATGATTGACAGAAAACGTTCCAGGTTGGTCAACGCCATGTCCGGATCGGGGGACTCCAGCAACCCCTGCAACAGCAGCGGTGAAATTTTTTCCAGGATGCGACGGCTCCGTTCGGTCACGTTACCCCTGACCGGCCCATTACGCAGCGACTGCAGGTTGTCGTAGGCCCGTTCCACATTCTCGAAACGCCGCTCGGCCAGCATATCCTTGACCATGTCGGCGTCGGCCTTGGGGTCCAGCAGAAACAGGACCTCCGGGCTCACATCCTGCTGCAGCCTGTCGTCGCGGGAATGGAAGAGGTTGCCATAAATTACGGATACATTGCTGCGATGTTCTTCAAGCACCTCGTGGAAACGTTTCAACCCGTCACTGCGCAGAAAACCGCTCCTGCGCGCCAGGGCCAGGATTTCGTCATCCTTGGTCGGCAAGTTGTGGGTCTGACGTTCCTGCACCACCTGGATGCGGTGTTCAACCATGCGCAGAAAACGGTAGGCTCCGGAGAGTTTGTCATGATCTTCCTCCGTGATCAACCCTGCCTCCAGCAGTCTGGTCAGCGCTTTGAGCGAATTGAGCTCCCGCAAGTGGGGATTCTTGCCGGCATAGACCAGCTGCAGCGCCTGGATGAAAAACTCGATCTCCCGGATCCCTCCCCGCCCCAGTTTGAGGTTTATCTCACCCTCCATGGAGCGGGTCAGGGAAGCATCAATCTTCTGCTTCATGTTCTTCATGTCCTCGATCAGGTTGTAATCGAGGTACTTGCGATAGACAAAGGGCTGCAGCATCTGAAGCAGCTGTCCTCCCAGCTCCAGCGAGCCGGCTACCGGTCGGGCCTTGAGCATGGCGGTGCGCTCCCAGGACTGGCCCCAGGATTCATAGTAAATTTCGGCGGAACGGAGCGACGACGCCATATCGCCCGATTTGCCCTCCGGCCGCAACCCCACGTCGACCCGAAACACAAACCCATCTTCGGTCACCTGGGAGAGCGCCTTGCTGATCATCTCTCCCAACTTGGTAAAGAAGGTGTGCAATGAGACACTCCCCCGCACATGCCCGGAGGCGCTATCCACGCCGCTGGTCATGCCCCGGTCCGACTCATAGAAGTAAATGATATCGATATCGGATGAAAAATTCAGCTCATTGCCACCCAGCTTGCCCATGCCGATGACCGTCATCTCCGCCTCACGCAGGCCATGTTCGGACTGCATCAGCGGTACACCGTACTCGGCGACAAGACAGCTCCGGCAAACCTCGTAAGCCACCTGCAGCGTTGCGCACGCCAGACTGGAGAGTTCGGCGGTCACCTCTTCCAGGGTAGCCAGACCGCATAAATCACGGGCCGCAATTCGTACAATTTCTGCCCGTTTGAAATTTCGCAGCAGTTTCGATAATCCGGCAAAATCTGTTTCAGGGGCCATCTGCGAGCGCAAGGCGGCCAGCATACCGTCAGCACTGCGGGAAACTGACATGCCATCTTGCAGGAAAAGCTGACGGAACAGTGCAGGGGTCCGATAGATCAGGGTGACCAGAAAGGGAGAGGAACCGCACAACAGCACAAACCGGGACAGGGACCTGCGTTGACAGGCAATGGCCGACAGCTCGTCGTCGGGAATGACACCCGCCAGTCGTTCAAAGGCGTTCAGAGCCATGTCGGGCATGGGGGTCCAGAGCGAATTGACCACGATGCGGTGCAGGGTTTCAACGGGAAAGTGGTGCCGGATGAGGAGGATATTATCGGCAGAGCGAGCGCCATAGCTGTAACCATGCTGTTCCAGAAAACCGGCCAGCTGTTGCTCACGCTCGGCGATATCGTCGACGGAGATGATCCTGCGGAAATCATGCAGAAAGCGTCTTACGCGCATGTCAGGCACCTGTTATGCGACGCAGACCTGAGCGGTAGTCACCAGTGACAATTCCGTTTTCGGTGATGATGGCGCTGATGTAGCGGGCCGGGGTGACGTCAAAGGCGGGGTTGCGCACCCTGACCCCTGCCGGGGCGATGGCGATCCCCTTGATGTGCGTCACTTCTTCGGTCGGGCGCTCTTCGATGGGAATTTTTCCGCCATCGCTGAGGCTCAGGTCCAGGGTAGACAGGGGTGCGGCCACATAGAAGGGGATATTGTTCTCTTTTGCCAGCACTGCCACCGAATAGGTGCCGATCTTGTTGGCGGTATCACCGTTGGCGGCTATACGGTCGGCCCCCACCACGCAGCAGGTGATCTCGCCCCGGCTCATGAAAAAACCGGCCATGTTGTCGGAAATCAGGGTGGTGGGAATCCCCTCCTTGACCAGTTCCCAGGCGGTCAGGCGGGCGCCCTGCAGCCAGGGGCGGGTCTCGTCGGCAAAAACCTGGATCTTCTTGCCGGCCTCGTGGGCAGCGCGGATCACCCCCAGGGCGGTGCCGTAGCCGGCCGTTGCCAGACCGCCGGCGTTGCAGTGGGTCAGAACGATGGCCGAATCGGGGATTAGTGTCGCCCCCCATTTGCCGATATTGCGGCAGATGGTGAGATCCTCCTGCTCCACCCGGATAGCCTCACATTTGAGCAGCTCGCGGATCTGTACCAGTGTTTTGTCACGTCCCCCCTCGGCCACCCGTTTCATGCGCTCGATGGCCCAGAACAGGTTGACCGCCGTGGGACGGGTGCGGGCCATGACGTCACAGACATTCTCCAGCTGACGGAAAAAGGATTCATGGGTGTCGGCGATGATGTCCCGGGCTCCCAGTGCAATGCCCATGGCAGCGGCAACACCTATGGCCGGCGCCCCCCGGATAACCATGCCCCGGATGGCTTCGGCCACCGCCTTGAAATCGGTATAGGTGTTGTAGATCTCTTCATTCGGCAGGCGGGTCTGGTCGATCATGATGACGCTGTCGTCACGCCATTCGATGGTTCGGAAGGACATGCTGGGCTCCTGAATGGATAATGCCTCTCTCCGATAGGGGAAAGGCCTTCTATTGCGAGTGTTTATTTGTATCACGGGGCCATTGATTCAGGCAACGACAAAGGCGCCCGGTTTCCCCGGTGCCTTTTTTTGCGTGCTGTGCTATGGTGCAGGCCGACCTCATGGAAACTCACTTTACACCTGATAGCCGCGCCCTGATGCGCTTCGAGATTACCCAGGCCAAAGGCAACGAGGTTTTCTTCATCGGCCACACCAACCCGGACGGCATGGTCTGCGAGGTGGAGGCCATTGCCCGTGGCTCCAAACAGGCCGTGCCCGCCATCCTCTCCCGCGCATCTGGCAGCGACATGGTCATCCACAACCACCCCGGCGGCAATCTGACCCCTTCGGCGGCAGACATGGAGATCGCCTCGGTGGCTGGCAACCAGGGCATCGGCTTTGCCATCGTGGACAATGACTGCAATCGCTGTTATGTGGTGGTGGCGCCCCATCTGGAGCAGAGGGGTGAGCTGCTCTCCCTGGAGGAAGTCAGCCGCGTCTTTAGCGCCGATGGTCTGCTGGCCGCGAGCCTGAAGGGATACGAGCAGCGCGATGAACAGCTGCGCATGGCCCTGGCGGTGTCAGAGGCCTTCAACCGTGACCGGGTCGTGCTGGTGGAAGCCGGAACCGGAACCGGCAAATCCCTGGCCTACCTGGTGCCCTCCATCCTCTGGGCGGTGCGCAACAACGAACGGGTGGTCATCTCCACCAACACCATCAACCTGCAGGAACAACTCATCCGCAAGGACCTCCCCTTTCTGGCCCGCCATTGCGGGGTGGAATTCAAGGCCGCCCTGATCAAGGGGCGCGGCAACTATACCTGCCTGCGCAAACTGGAAAACGCCGAGGCCGAGCCGAGCCTCTTCCCGGACGATTCATCTGCGGAGCTGACCGCCATCATTGACTGGAGCAAGGGCGCTCGGGACGGCTGCCGTAGCGACCTGAGCTTTACCCCCCGGCCCGGCGTCTGGGAGGAGATCTGCTGCGAGGCCGACCAGTGCGGCCGCTCGCGTTGCAAACACTTCAACCACTGCTTCTTTTACCGGGCGCGGCGCGACGCCTCGGCCGCCAGAATCCTGGTGGTCAACCACGCCCTGCTGCTGTCCGATATCGTCCTCAAACAGGAAAACGACGGCTACGATGCCACCGCCATCCTGCCACCTTTCAGCCGGCTGATCTTTGACGAGGGGCATCATCTGGAGGATGTGGCCACCAGCCACCTGTCGCTGATCATCTCGCGCAGCGCCATCCTCAAGCAGCTGCACCGTCTGGTCCCCGCCAAGGCCAACCGCTCCGGCCTGCTGAATATCCTCTCCAACCGTCTGGCACGTGACCTGCCCGAATCCATGGAGGCGCTCTACAGCGAACTGTCCGGGCTGCTCGAGGTGAGTCTGCTCCCCAAAACCCTGGACGTGGCCCACCTGACCGAACAGACCATGGACTGGCTGGCCCTGAGTGTCAACCAGGAGTCCGGGGGCGACAGCCGGGAACGAAAACTGCGCCTCACCCCGGAGGTGGAGCAGCGCCCCTTCTGGCAGGAGCTGCGCCAGCGGATCCGGGCACTGTCCGACGCCCTGGGTGACTACAGCTCGGCCCTGAGAACCCTGGTGCGTCGCAGCGGAGACCTGCCGGAACAGCTCAAGGAAAAACTGGCCAACCTGCTGCTGGACATTGCCGGCATCGAGGGGCGTCTGCAGGCCATGGCCGACGGGCTGCTGTTCATGATCAGCGACCCACAGGGCTTCTGCCGCTGGATCGAGACATCCTCCGGCCATCGCGGCGTCCAGGCCCGGCTGTGCGCCGCGCCGCTGGACATCTCCGCCCAGGTCAAGCAGAGCATCCTGGATCGCAACAAGACCATCATCGTCACCTCGGCCACCCTGACCGTGGGGGGCGAATTCGGCTATCTCAAAAAGCGCACCGGCTTTAACCTGCTGGAGAAGGCGCGCCTGGTTGAGCTGCGCCTGACCTCCCCCTTTGACTATGCCAACCAGGTCTTCGCGGCAGTACCCGATGACATGCCCGACCCGACCGCGCCCGGTTTCCGCGAGGCGCTGCAGACAGGCATCCTGCGGGCCGTGACCATCTCAAAGGGAGGCGCCTTTATCCTGTTCACCTCCTACGATCTGCTCAACAGGGTCTATACCACCCTGGCGCCGGAATTTTCAAAACGGGGCCTAACAACCCTCAAACAGGGTGAAACCGGACGACACGCCCTGCTGGCCCGTTTCCGCAAGGAGCACAATGCCGTGCTGTTCGGCACCGATTCCTTCTGGGAAGGGGTGGATGTGAAGGGCGAAGCGCTCAGGCTGGTGATCATCACCCGGCTCCCCTTCCAGGTGCCGACCGAACCGGTGCAGCAGGCCCGCTCCGAACTGATCGACGCCAGTGGCGGCAACTCCTTCCGGGAGTTCTCCATCCCCCAGGCGGTGATCAAGTTCCGCCAGGGCTTCGGCCGTCTGATCCGCAGCCGGGACGACCGGGGGGCGGTACTGATCCTGGACCGGCGGGTAACCACCAAGGGCTATGGTAAAATATTTCTGCGCTCACTGCCCGACACGGAGCTGGTCAGGGGTGATTCGGATGAGGTCTTCACGAAGATGGAGGCGTTTTTTAAGGAGCCACTGGCGTGAAACTGCTGAAAAAAATATTCAGTCCCGTCATGACGCTGATCGCCATCCAGCTGGTCTGGATCACCCTGGTGGTTTTCTGGATCTACTGGTTCGTGGGCAAAAACCGCGAATTTCGCGAACTGGCCGAAAAGTACCGTCCCGAACTGCTGGGCAGAGGTTTCAACTGGGTGGTCATGGTGGAGGGACTGGCCATGCTGGCGGTGATCCTGGCCGGCGTGTACGTCATCTTCCACTACTGGAACCGCCAGTCACGTCTCTACGCCAAACAGCGCTCATTCATCTCCCAGGTCACCCACGAACTGAAATCACCCCTGGCCTCCATCCAGCTGCACCTGGAAACAATCCGGCTGCGGCGCCCCCCCCAGGAAAAACTGGACGCCTTTGTGGACACCATGCTGGCGGATACCGAGCGGCTGCACTACCTGATCAACAACCTGCTCATGGCCGCACGCCTGGAGCAGCGCCGAAAACCGGCCGAGCGGCGGCTGACCAACATTTCCGTTTTGCTGCGGGAGTATGTGGAGCGGGAACGGGCCATCCTGTCCCAGGGCGGCAGCATCACTCTGGAAGCCGAGGACGACATCAAGCTGCTGGTGGATCCGGAGGAGATGGGGATCGTCCTGCGCAACCTGTTCGAAAACGCGGTCCTCTATTCGCCGGCCAGCCCGGACATCACGGTGCGCCTGACCCGTGCGGGGAACGCAGCCCGATTCAGCATCCAGGACCGGGGACGCGGGCTGAACCGATCCGAGTTAAAAAAAGTCTTCGACATGTTTTACCGTGTCCAGAAGGCGGGAGAAAACGTGCGGGGAACCGGTCTGGGGTTGTATATTGTGGATACCATCGTACGGGGATATGGCGGCACGGTAGCGGTGGAGAGCGAAGGCATCGGCAAAGGCTGCACTTTCACCATCACCCTGCCAAAACCACTGACAAGAGGTAACTGAGGCGTTTATGGATTCTGAAAAACCAAATATCATGCTGGTGGAAGATGAGATTCACCTGGCGCGCGGCATCTGTTTCAACCTGGAAGAGGAGGGCTGCCGTGTCAGCCACTTTGAAACCGGCGAAAAGGCGCTGGCAGCACTGGAATTCGAGCATTTTGACCTGATCATTCTGGACGTGATGCTGCCCGGCATGGATGGCTTCGAAGCCTGCCGGGCCGTGCGCACGCTGGATGCGCGGGTGCCGATCCTGATGCTGACCGCCCGTTCGGAAGACTGCGACCGGGTCCATGGCCTGGAAAACGGCGCCGACGACTACCTGACCAAACCCTTTAACCTGGAGGAGTTCCTGCTGCGCGTCAAGGGTATGCTGCGCCGCTCATCCTGGTACCGCCCCGATCCGGTGGAGGAAGCCTACCACTTCGGCCACAACGACGTGTTCCTGCTCTCCTACCGCGCCCGCACCGCCCAGGGGGAGATCGACCTGACCGAAATGGAGGTGCGGGTGCTGTCGATCTTTTTCCAGAAGGAGGGGCAGGCCATCCCGCGGGTCGAGCTGCTCCAGACCGTCTGGGGCTACACCACCGACACCGAAACCAGGACCCTGGACAACTTCATCGTCCGCCTGCGCCGCTACTTTGAACCGGATCCGGGCAAGCCGATCCATTTCCAGACCGTGCGCGGGGTGGGGTATCGCTTTAGCCGGAAGGGATAGGCGTTTATGAAACACCTGATCCTCGGCACGGCCGGACATATCGACCATGGCAAGACCGCCCTGGTCAAGGCGCTGACCGGTATCGACACCGACCGGCTCAAGGAGGAAAAGGCCCGCGGCATCACCATCGAACTGGGCTTTGCCCACCTAGAACTCGAGGGGAGCATCTGCTTCGGCATCGTGGATGTGCCGGGGCATGAGAAATTCGTGCGTACCATGGTGGCCGGGGTGGGAGGCATGGATCTGGTTATGCTGGTGATCGCCGCCGACGAGGGGATCATGCCCCAGACCCGCGAACACCTGGATATCCTTAAGTTGCTGGGGGTCACCAGCGGACTGGTGGCCTTGACCAAGTCTGACCTGGTGGAACGGGAGTGGCTTGAGCTGGTGACCGCCGAAATCAGGGAATTCGTGACCGGAACCTTTCTGGAAGAGGCTCCCCTTGTGCCGGTGTCGTCCCGCAGCGGCGCGGGGCTGGACCAGCTCAAGACTGAACTGGGACGACTGGCCAACCAAGTATCGGAAAAACGGTGCGAGGGACATTTCCGCCTGCCAGTGGACCGGGTCTTCACCATGGCCGGTTTCGGCACGATCGTCACCGGCACCCTGCTATCCGGCGAGATGCGGGTGGGGGACATACTGGAACTGCTCCCCTCGGGACACGGGGGGAGAATACGCGGCATCCAGGCCTACGGAACAAAGCAGGAACGGGGGCTGGCCGGACAACGCCTGGCGGTGAATCTGCAAGGGATCGACCTGGACCAGGTTCAGCGGGGCGACGTGCTGGTTCCCCATGGCACGTTCCGGACCACAGGCACGGTTGATGTGCGACTGGACCACCTGGCCTCGGCCCCCCGCAACCTGAAACACCGCTCTACCCTGCGTTTCCACACCGCCACCAGCGAGGTCTCAGCCCAGATAATCCTGTTGGGCCGTGACCTGCTCAAGCCGGGTGAGAGCGCCTATGCCCAGCTCCGCCTGGGGGAGCCGCTGCTTCTCCTCTCCGGTGACCGCTATCTGCTGCGGCTCTCCTCCCCCAGTGCCACGCTGGGTGGCGGCGTGGTACTGGATCCCTTCCCACCCCGCAGAAGGAGGCGAAGTCAGGAAGCGCTGCAGCTGCTGGACAGGCTGAACGGTTGCGACCTCCAGCGCATCATCCCGCTCCTCATCTCCCAAAGCCTGCTGTCCGGAATTGACTACGACGAACTCACGCTCCGCTGCGGCGCACCGCGCAAGAACGTTGAAGCCGTCCTGACCAGCCTGCTCTCCACGGGCGAAGTGCTCCAGATGACTCGTGAACCGCGCATATTCCTGTCGCGCGCTGCCTTTGAGGAACTGAAACGGAAGCTGCTGGACGAACTGGACACCTATCTGTCAGCCAACCCGCTCAGGGAGGGCATCGGCAAACAGGAACTCAAAAACTGCCTGCCGAAGCGGAGTGACCAACGTTTCTTCACGCCGCTGCTGGTGGCGCTGGAACGTGAGAGTGCACTGGAAATTGACCGTGATATCGTTACATCGGCTATCAGGAAGGCTCCCGGCAACACCCCAACGCCGAACAGCGGCGGCAAAATTCTTGAACTTCTGACTGAGGCGGGCAACGAGCCCCCCACCGTCAAGGAACTGATGGAGCGCTGCAACCGCGACGAAAAGAGCGTGCGGGACACTCTGGATCTGCTGGCCAGAAACGGCAGCGTGGTGCGCGTCTCCCACGACCTGTTCTATGCCGCTCCGGCGATGGCCCTTCTGCGGGCAAAACTGGTAACCTTTCTGAAGGAAAAGATGGAGCTCACCCCCGCCGATTTCCGCGAACTGACCGGCCTGTCGCGCAAATTTCTGATTCCGCTGCTGGCGTATTTTGACAGTGAAAAACTGACCATGCGGGTGGGGGAGAAACGGGTACTGAGGAAGAGATAGTAGTGAGCGTTACGGGAAAACCGGGATAAAGGGCGGGAACTGCACAGGTGAGATGCCCAGCGCTTCAGCCGGACACACCTTCACCCCAATGCTTTGATGATCTTTTTCACCAATGGATTGGTGACGCTATAGCGCACTTCGGTGCCTTCACGCTTGCCGGTGATGACACCCCGGCTCTTGAGGATTGCCAGGTGCTGGGAGACCGTGGCCTGGGGTAGACCGAGACACTCCCAGATATTCTTGACATTGCACTCCTTGGTGCACAATCCTGCCGCTATCTTGAGCCGGATGGGGTGACCGAGAACCTTTAATATTTCAGCTTCGTCGGTATAATCTCGTACGTGCGATTTTGAAAATTCCATACACCGCGCCTTAGATAGGTTGTGCTCCGAAAGAGTATCATAATAAAGATATCCGTCATACTGTCAAGCCTCACGGTTGATTACCAGGCATGAGCGGTAAAAAGGTTGAGAACAGCATGCCCCAGCACAAACTGAACCGGCACTATCCCCCTGCGGTCTCAGCCTACCTGAAAAAACGCGCCATCCTGGAACCCTGGCGGCTCCGTGAGACCCCAGGCCATGCCTATCACTCCGCCGTGGTCATCCCGGCCCTGGCGGAACATGCCAACCTGCACCACACGCTGCGGTCGCTTTCCGCCAACCCGCCCGTGCTTCTCGGGCAGACCCTGATCCTGGTGGTCGTCAACCAGCGTTGCGACGCATCCCCCGCTGAACGGGCCGACAACCTGGCTACGCTGGCGTCGCTGCCCTCTTGGAGACGGGACTATGGGCTGGAGCATCTGCAGTGGGTCGATGCCGCTTCAGCGGGCTGCGAACTGCCCCCCAAACAGGGTGTCGGCCTGGCGCGCAAGATCGGCCTGGACCTGGCCCTGACCCACCTGGAGTACGGTGACGACGATCCGCTGTTGATCTGTCTGGATGCCGACACCCTGGTACAACCGGATTATCTGGGCGCACTTGAAAACCACTTCAGCGACAGTTGCGGCGGCGGCGCCTCGATCCCCTTCCGCCACCGCCCGGCCGAAGACCCGCCGGGCCAGGCTGCCATCGACCGCTACGAACTGTTCCTGCGGGTCTATGTCCTGGGCATGCAGCTGGCCGGCTCTCCCTATGCCTTTCACACCGTGGGGAGCGCCATGGCCTGCCGGGCGTCGGCCTATGTCGCCAGCGGCGGCATGAACCGCCGCCTGGCCGGTGAAGATTTCTATTTCCTGCAGCAGCTGCACAAAACCTCGGGTGTTGCACCGCTGGTCGGAACCATCGTCCACCCCTCCCCCCGCTCCTCCCACCGTGTCCCCTTCGGCACCGGTCGCGCCGTGGGAGACATGCTTGCCAAGGGGGGCGGCCAGCTGCTCTTCTACCAGCCGCTGCTGTTCGGGATTGCGGGAGAGTGGCTGAAGTGTGTTTCCGAACATGACGGAGCGGATGGAAGCCGCCTGTTGCAGCGCGCCGGGGCGATTTCACCCCACCTGGGGACCTATCTGGAAACGGCCGGTTTCGTGGCAGCCTGGGATAACCTGCTCAGACACAACCCGGACCAACAGCGCCTGCTGGCCTCGTTTCACGGCTGGTTCGACGCCTTCCGCACCATGCGGCTCATGCACCACCTGACCGACTGCGCCTTTCCCCGCATCCCGGCGGAAGCGGCGGTACTGCCGTTGCTGGAACGGGCCGGCCTCGACAGTCCGCATGATCTGGGTGGATTGTTAGAGTGTATGCGTACGCTGCAGGGGGTCTGAGTTCGACTGAGGAATGATTCAAGGTACGCTCCGTTCCGGCCTCAAGACTCTGGATCAAACCCCATATAAGCAGAAACTTGATGCAGACTCGACAATAAGCAAACATCACAGCTTCCTTGACGCACCAAAAGATATCATATACGATACCACAATGAAATCGATTCGGGTTGTGATTGATACAAACATACTGTATGCCGCCCTTTACTCATCAAGCGGAGCGTCACACGCGCTTATGATTATGGTGCGCAACGGTTTTGTCATACCCTGCATATCGGTAACGCTTGTTTTGGAATATGAAGATGTGCTGACGAGACACCGCAATAGGCTTCACCTAACGCAGGGGGAGATCAAAGCTTTTCTCGGTTTTTTTGTACAACAGTCTGAGAGGCTGAAGATTCATTACCTGTGGCGGCCATGCCTCAAAGACCCGAATGATGACATGGTCCTTGAAGTTGCGGTTGCCGCCGGTGTTGATTTTATTGTCACGCATAACACCAAGGACTTTGCAGGAAGCGAGCGGTTTGGAGTTCAGTCGGTTACCCCTGGGTGGTTCATAAAGAATTATGGAGGCACGAAATGAGTACCATGAGCCTGAGACTTCCCGATTATTTGCATAAGTCGGCCAAGCATCTTGCCAAGAGCGAGCACATTTCCGTCAATCAGCTTGTTGCTACTGCGCTTGCGGAAAAAATTTCCGCGCTCGCAACCGAGGAATACCTGGACGCATTGGCTGCCCAAGGCAGCCGCGAGGCGTTCGACCAGGTCATGTCCAAGGTAAAGGATCGCCTCCCCCTTCCGGGAGATGAACTCTGACTGTTCTGGACCAGAAAACACTTTCAGGAAAGCACAATGAAAATTGAGCAGATCTACTCGGACAGCCTGGTAATTCTCACCGAGGATGCCCTTATCCTCAAACACTACTACTACCCTACCCGCGCACCCAAACGGGTTGCGTTTGCCGACATTCAGCGGGTTATCGTAAAAATACCGACCATCTGGAACGGGAAGTGGAGGCTGCACGGTACCGGCACATTTACGACCTGGTTTGCCGAAGACCAGCAACGCCCCACGCGCGACAAGCTCTTCTTCGCAAAAATCAGAAAGCAGTGGATGAAAATCGCCTTTACGGTTGAGGATTCCAGACGGGTGGAAGAGATTCTGCGGGAAAAAAGACTGATCGCCTGACTCAGTAATGGAGCCCATGCCTGAGCATGTTTGCCATCTTGTCGGCAGGCACGGGACGGCTGAACAGGTAACCCTGCATTTCCACGCAGTTGTGGAACGAGAGAAACTCCATCTGTGCCCGGGTTTCGACACCTTCGGCGATGACGCTCAGCTTGAGGGTCTGGGCCATGGCAATGATAATCTCGGCGATGGCCGCGTCGTCCGGGTTGACGGTGATATCCCGTACAAAGGAACGGTCGATCTTGAGACGGGTGAGGGGAAAGTGTTTCAGGTAGGAGAGGGATGAGTAACCGGTGCCGAAATCGTCGATTGCCAGGGCAATGCCCATGTCTTTCAGCTTGCGCAGGATAGTGATATTATGCTCGGCGTTTTTCATGATGGCACTCTCGGTGATTTCAAGCTCCAGACAATCGGGATCAAGACCGGTTTCCATCAGAACAGCCGAGATCATTTCATCCAGACGTTGTTGACCAAACTGTTTGCCCGAAAGGTTAACCGATACCCGTATGGGAGGGAACCCCTGGCTCTGCCACTCCTTGTTCTGTCGGCAGGCGGTCAGCAGCACCCATTCACCCAGCGGCACGATAAAACCGGTTTCCTCTGCCAGATAGATGAACCTGTCCGGTGACAACAACCCCATGTCGGGATGGTTCCAGCGCAACAGCGCCTCCACCCCGATGATCTGCCCGGTGCGGGCATCCACCTGGGGCTGATACATAAGGAAAAATTCATTACGTTCCAGCGCCTTGCGCATGGAGGTTTCCAGCATCATCCGTTCCATGACCTTCTTGTTCAGGTCGTGGGAAAAAAAGTGGAAATTGTTGCGATCCTGCTCCTTGGCCTTGTACATGGCCAGGTCGGCATGCTTCAGCAGGGCATGCCCGTCTTCACCATCCATGGGAAAAGCGGCGATACCGATGCTGGCGGTGATGTAAAGCTCATGCCCGTCGATGGAAATCGGTTCGGCTACCAGTCCCAGGATCTTTTTGGCAACGGTGGTGACCCCCTTGTCGCTGACAACACCGTTCAGGACAATGACGAATTCATCCCCGCCGAGCCGGGCCAGAGTATCACTTTCGCGCACACAGGCAGCCAGACGTTTGGCCACTTCCTGGAGCAGTCTGTCACCGGCGCGATGACCAAGAGTATCGTTGACCCCTTTGAAACGGTCCAGATCAAGGCACAGCACCCAGACAGCATGCTGTTCCAGGGCTGCCTGGGCAATGGCCAGCCTGAGCCGGTCATGCAGCAGACTGCGGTTGGGCAACCCGGTCAGGGTGTCGTAGTTGATCAACTGCTGGATCTCGCTCTCGGCCCGGATACGGGCCGTAATATCCAGCAGCGTTCCGGAGATGAGACAGGCTTTGCCGTTATCTCCTCGCTCCACCTCTCCCTGGATGTTGACAACCAGCTCCCCTCCCGTGCGGGACAGGGTGCGATAAATAATATTGAACGGTTGCAGGGTTTTAACGGAATGAAAAATGTCTTTTTTAAAGGCGGGCAGGTCGGCGGAGTTGATCAGGCTGAAAATCCACTCCTTGCTGATTTTATCGGGTTCGCCCGGTCCAAAGCCGAAGATGCGGTAGAGTTCATCCGACCAGTAGATGTCCCCCACCCTGATATCCCACTCCCAACTCCCCATGCGGGCTATTTTCTGGGCACGGGCCAGGCGAGTTTCACTCAGGCGCAGTGACTGCTTGGCGCGTTCCAACCGCAAGCGGGTCTCTGCTTCCTGGAGTGCGCGGGTAACAACAGCCAGCAGTCGGTCAAGAAAGGACGTATCCTTGAGCAGGTAATCGCAGGCGCCGGTTTTCATCATTTCAACCGCCAGGCAGGCGTCGTCCTTGCCGGTGACAATGATAAAAGGAATGTCGCACCCCAGCTCCCACATCTGCTCGATAAACGCCGCACCGGTCATGTCCGGCAAAGAGTAGTCAAGAATGACCAGATCCGGGCATTGGGAACTCAGCCACACCAATGCGTCGCGTCCGCTGGATGAGCTGTCGCAGTCATAGCCTCCCTCATTGAGGATTGATGCCATCAACTCCGCAAAGCCGCAGTCATCCTCGACAATCAGAATCTGGGTGCGTACAGTGCTATTCTGTCGTAGTTCCGCCACAGGCTCTCTTTTCGGATAGCAGCAAGTACCCTCTCCTCTCAACAGGTAGCATCATTTTTTCTTCCTGCGCCACCAGCGTTCCTTGTTTACCTGAGGAACACGGCTGATGGCCAGGGCCTCGGCCGGAACATCACGTGTCACGGTTGTTCCGGCCGCCACCAGGGCATTCTGTCCCACAGTCACAGGCGCCACCAGTTGCACGTCGCTGCCGATAAACACGTTGTCGCCGATCACGGTGCGATGTTTGTTGACACCGTCGTAATTGCAGGTAATCGTTCCGCAGCCGATATTTACATCCCGGCCGATTTCAGCATCCCCCAAATAGGTAAGATGGGAGGCCTTGGAACCTTCTCCCATGACAATTTTCTTGGTTTCCACAAAATTGCCGATTTTGACACGATCCTTCAGTACATTTCCGGGGCGCAGGTGCGCCATGGGTCCGACGCTAACACTGTTGAAAAGTTCTGAATCTTCCAGCACCGAACCTGCCTTGATATGGCAGCCATCTCCCATACGGCAGCCACTGATCGATACGCCGCTTTCGATCAGACAACCGTTGCCGATGATCGTCCGGCCAGTGATGGAGCAATTGGGATGAATAACCGTGTCGGGGCCAATGACAACCCCCTGGTCGATATAGCTGTGATCCGGATCCACAAGGGACACGCCCGAAAGCATAAGCTCTCGGTTGATGCGCCGACGCAGGATGCGGGCCGCCTCGGCCAACTGGGCGCGGTCATTGACACCCATGATCTCGTCGCAGTCATCAATTGCCATGGCCAGACAGGATGCGCCCTGCTCCGCTGCCATGGCAACCAGGTCGGTCAGGTAGAATTCGTTCTGGGCATTGGAGTTCCCCAGGGAGCCGATATTGGCAAACAGGAAGTCGGACTCCATGCAGTAGATGCCGCTGTTGATTTCACGGACTGCCTGCTCTTCGGGTGTGGCGTCCTTCTGTTCCACAATCCGCAGCACCCTGCCCTCCCCGTCCCTCACGACGCGGCCATACCCGTGGGGGTTGTCCATGCACGCGGTCAGCACCGTCACCGACGCGGCTTGAGAGCGGTGAAAGGCAAGCAGCTTGGAAAGTGTTGCGCTCCTCAGCAGCGGCGTATCACCGCACAAAATCAGCGCTGTACCGGAAAAACCTCCCAGAGCCTCGGCAGCGCAGGCAACGGCATGACCGGTGCCAAGCTGCTCGGCCTGCAGGGCACAACGGATGTCAGGTTGTCCTTCGAATCTCTTCCGCACCTCATCGGCCTGGTGACCGACTATCATCACAATCGGCAGAGCACCTGCTGCACGAGCCGCCTCCAGGGGCCAGTCAATCATCGGTCGGCCCGCAATCGGATGAAGCACCTTGACCAACCCGGACTTCATGCGGGTACCCTTACCGGCTGCCAGAACAATTGCAGCTATATCTGTCATGATTCTTTCCATCCCTCGTTGTACTCAGCATGTACGCTGTTTTATTAGGAAAGCAGTTTATTCGATGCCCGAATCAGCGTCAAGTCAAATGCACCGTTTTAGACTTTACTTGCCGGCTGGTTTGGATATACTCTTCATTTACGCACATCTCATTAATCAAGAGAGACCTCATTCCATGGCACTTGCCGAAGACCTGGCACAACTGGAACATCAGCTTGCAACCCTGATAACCCGCTACGAACAGTACTTCATCGGTCTGGAAAAACGTGAGCCGCTCAAACTGTTGGGCGAGGTTGAGAAGATCGTGCGACGATACACAAACACCGCCATCACCAACACCATGTACAAGCATAAATTTAACATGCTGACTGCTCGGCTCAATACCTATCGCGAGCACTGGAACCGCATCCTGCGTCTGATAGAGGAAGGGAAATATTCCCGTGACCGGTTCATCAGCGATCTCCACCAGCGACAACGCGCCACGGCGCCACCAGCGGAGGATCGCACACGGCAACAGGGCTCGGACAACGAGCTTGACCGATTGTTCGCCGAACTCCGCGATGCGCGCAAGAACTGCCACCTGCCGTTTGAGACACTGACCCGCGACATGGTGGCCGCCACCATCGAAAAAAGCAAACCGGCCCTGGTAGCCAAACTGGGAACCGATGATATCTCCTTCCGAATTGTCGTTGAAAACGGAAAACCAAAGATCAAGGCCGGCCCGCGAAAATAACCATTGAAGACAGACCAACTGTTCAACACTCTTCCCATGACCCAGCCCACTGCTCCATCTTTCATACCCCAAACCGCGTCGATCCTGCATGCACTGCAGCGTGGAGTGCAACGTATCGTCCTGCCTGGATTGAAGGGCTCATCCGCCGCCTGTATTGTTGCGGAACTGTTGAGGACGTCATCCCGCAACCTGCTGGTGATCTCCGCCGACCAGGAGAGCGCCGATGAATTCAGTCGAGAACTCTGTTTTTTCTGCTCCCCCGCACACAGACCGATATCCTTTCCTGCCTGGGACATGGCGCCCTTTTCGGCTGCCTCGCCCCATCCCGACATCTCCGGCGCCCGGCTTGACTCCCTCTTCCGCCTGCAGAACGGATTGGCGCGGGCCGTTGTCATGCCGGTCTCGGCAGCGATGCAGCGGGTTCTGGCGCGAAGGGTTTTCAATGAAAGTTCCTGCTACCTGATTGCCGGTGAAGAGTTCGAGCGCGAAGAGTTGCTGGGGAAACTGGTCAAGATGGGTTACGCCAATGTACCCCTGGTGGAGGATCGAGGCGCTTTTGCCGTACGGGGCGGCATTCTGGATGTATTCCCCCCCAACCTGGCCGCACCGGTGCGGATCGAGTTCTTCGGAGACACGGCCGAAACGATCCGTTACTTTGATCCGCTCACCCAACGGTCGCTCCAGGCAATCGGGGAGCTGGTACTGCTCCCTTCGCGGGAAATCCTGCTGACCGACGAAGTTCTCGAAAACATTGCCCCGCGTCTGAAGGCCTGCTGCGACGACCTGGAGATCCCGGCCGGTAGGCGGCGGGATCTTCTGGATGATCTCAAAAATGCCGTCTATTTCCGGGGTGTGGAGCAGCTCCAGCCGCTGCTGCACCCCGGTCTTGAGACAATTTTCGACTATGTCCCCGATGCAGCCCTGGCACTGCTTGACCCCGAGGCGATCCACGAAGCGCTGCTACGCTTCGACCGGGAGCTGGCCGACGGCGAAACCAAGGCAAAACTGGCCGGCCTGCCCCACTCGCCCCGCGCGGAACTGTATCTGGACCAGCCGCAGCTGCAGACCCTGATGGAGAGCCGCATTCGCCTGGAGTTGTGTGGCCTGGTCCTGGGAGAGACAACCGAACCGGAGACCATCCGGATTCCCTGCCAGGACAACAGCGGATTGCGGGTAACCGTTTCCAAGGAAACCACCCACGCCCTGTCCCCGCTTTCCCGGACTCTGCGGGAGTGCCTTGACAGCGGCGTTCGGGCAATGATCGTTTGCCACCAGCGCGCCCAGGCCGAACGACTAAAGGATCTGCTGGCGCCCTACGGAGTTTCCTGTTCCATCAGCGAGGAGTCGTTTCTGGCAACGATGGGGGTGGAGACGCATGGCACTGCCTCTCCGCCTGACGTCATTACACTCCTCCTGGGCGACATCTCGCGTGGATTCCGGCTGCAAGACGCCCGGCTGGCGCTGATCGCCGAGGAAGAACTGTTCGGCAAGCGGGTACGAAGGCATGGAATCTCCGAGGTTCGCAAGAAGCAGATCCTCTCGTCCCTGGCCGAACTCAAACCGGGTGACCACATGGTGCACGTGGATCACGGCATCGGCCTGTACCGCGGCCTGCAGCACATCAGTGTCAGTGGAATCGGCGGGGATTTTCTGCTGCTGGAATACAGCGGCGGTGACAAACTCTACCTGCCGGTGGACCGGCTGGGTCTGGTACAGCGCTATGTCGGCCCGGAAGGAAGTACGCCCAGCCTGGACAAACTGGGCGGTGTTTCCTGGGAGAAATCCAAAGGCAAGGCAAAAAAAGCCATTGAGGAGCTGGCCGGTGAACTGCTGGAGATCTACGCCAAACGTCAGATCTGCGAAGGGTTTTCCTTCTCGCCCCCTGATGAGATGTACCGTGAATTCGAGGCGTCCTTTGCCTGGGAGGAAACCCCGGACCAGCTTTCCGCCATCCAGGATGTGCTGGCCGACATGCAGCATTCCCGCCCCATGGATCGGCTGGTGTGCGGCGATGTGGGTTACGGCAAAACCGAGGTGGCCCTGCGGGGAGCTTTCAAGTCAGCCCTGGACGGCAAGCAGGTTGGTGTGCTGGTTCCCACTACCATCCTGGCCCAGCAACACTTCGAGACCTTTCACGAACGGCTCAAGGATTATCCGGTAACGGTGGAAGTCATCTCCCGTTTCCGCACACCCAAGGAGCAGAAGGCCATACTGGAACGGCTGAAGAAAGGTGACATCGACATCATCATCGGCACCCACCGCCTGTTGCAGAAGGATGTGGCCTTCAAGGATCTGGGACTGCTGATCATCGACGAGGAACAGCGCTTCGGCGTCAAGGACAAGGAGCGCATGAAGGCCTTCCGGGCCGTGGTTGACGTCATGACCCTGACCGCTACCCCCATCCCGCGCACCCTGTACATGTCCATGATGGGCATTCGCGACCTTTCCATCATCGACACCCCGCCGGTGGACCGCCTGGCGATCAAGACCTTTGTGGCCCGCTTCTCCGAGGATCTGGTGCGTGAGGCGATCATGCGCGAACTTCGCCGCGGCGGGCAGGTTTTCTTTGTCCACAACCGGGTCCAGACCATTGCCAAGCGGGCCGAGTTGATCGCCAGCCTGGTGCCCGAGGCCAGGATCGCCGTAGGGCATGGCCAGATGGGTGAACACGAGCTGGAAAAGGTCATGCTCGGCTTCATGCGTGGCGACACCAACCTGCTGATCTGCACCACCATCATCGAATCAGGGCTGGACATCCCCAACGCCAATACCCTGATCGTGGATCACGCCGACAAGTTCGGTCTTTCACAGCTCTACCAGCTGCGCGGCAGGGTGGGACGCTCCACCCAGCGCGGCTACGCCTATCTGCTGATCCCGGGTGAGGGCTCAATCTCCTCGGATGCGCGGGAAAGGCTGAAGATCCTCCAGGACATCTCCGAACTGGGAGCCGGCTTCCGCATCGCAACCCACGACATGGAAATCCGGGGCGCCGGGGACATGCTCGGCAGCCGTCAGTCCGGCACGGTGGTTGAAATCGGCTTTGAACTGTACAACCAGATGCTGGAAGAAACCATCTGCCGTATGCGGGGCGAGGAGATGATCGAGAAGGTCGAGCCGGAGATCAACCTGAGGGTGCCGGCCTTTATCCCCGAGACCTACGTCAGGGATACCAACCAGCGGCTGGTGATCTACAAGAAGCTGACCCAGGCCGAATGTGAAGAGGACGTGCTGGATGTACAGAATGAAGTAACCGACCGCTTCGGGAAATATCCCCTGGCCACCTCATATCTGTTCGAAACCATGAAGCTGCGCATCATGCTGAAACGATTGCTGGTGCGGCAGATCGACTACGACGGAACCCAGGTCGTGATCGCCTTCCATCCCCGCACACCAGCTTCACCGGATACGATTATCGCCATGATGAGGAACGAGCCGAAAAAGTATCGCTTCACGCCCGATTATCGCCTGACCTGCGCGGTCAAGGGAACAGCCTTCGAGGACATCATCGATACTGCCCGAAAAGCGCTGCAGCGGCTGCTGCCGGTGGAAACGCCGCAGCAAGGCAAACCTTAAAAAGACTTGGACCAGAGCAGCATGACGCTGCTGCCGTCCCTGCCGTTGCGCAGCAGTTTGCTGTCGTAGGAGTATTCCAGATAGAGCTGGGAATCGGCAATAAATCCGCTGGTCAAACCCACCGAGAACGCCTCCCCATCCGATGATGTCAGCCTGAGCCTGAGCCCTTTGGTGGTATCATAATCGGGGCGATTGCCACCCCAGGCAAAGCTGCCGCGCAGATGCAGATAGAGAAAGAACGCCAGTTGCAGCCGATATTCCAGCGTACCGACCACGTAATCCGTGACACCAAAATTGTTGAACAGGGCACCGGGATAGGGCAGGCGGTAGAGATCGTCGCTTTCGTTGGGGAACGGCCCGCCCCCCGCACGAAAGGAGGAGAAGCGGTCCAGTTTTCCCATGGGCGAAACACCTCCGTGCAGGTAACCCACAAAACGGTGGCGTTCGGACAGGCCGGGTATGCCCATGGCCCCGATCACGTACCCTGAAAACTTCAGATAATCCCTGGTATCTCCACTGGTAAAGAGCAGACCGCCGAACGTGCTGTCCGACCAGGTGTCCCTCCTGGTCAACTCCAGATCGCCACCCCAGGCCACCCCCTGATGAGGGAGTTCCATGATGTTGCGCAGCAGGCCGTCATAGCGCACTCGCAACCGCAGACCATGCTGATAGGTATCCGGCGGAAGATGCACCGTGCTCCCGGTATCGCCCGTACGGGCATCGTAGAAGTAGCCGGCGTGATAGAAGAGCTGGACACGGAGATCGTTGTCCGCCTGCCAGGGCGCAACCGGCATCCGGTAGCCAGCCCCCAGCCAACCGGAGACGGTCCCCCAGATGACGGAACTGGAGGTGACTTCCCGACCGTCCTTGATGTTGACATCCGCGCTGGGGACGGTGTTGTTTTCCAGATGTCCCAGCAGCTGGAAACGGCCGTAACTCTTGGCAACATCCATCTCATTGACAAACAGGGCGATCACATCCCTGGTCCACCAGCTATCCCAGCGCTGCTTCCAGTACAGGGCAGCAATCGGCAGCACGCTGTCGCCGCCCAGCTTCGGGGTGTAGGCGGTAGCACCCAGGGTCAGGGCCAGCACATTGTCCCGGTTCCGGGCCGGAATGGCGATCCTTCTGCCCATGATGGTGGTCTGGTAGGCCTCCCCGGCCAGTGGCACCAGCGCGGAGAAGTTGCCCCCGGCTGCGGCCACATCCGTCGCTGAACTGTTCAGTGGTGCGACAGTGCGATCGGCAGCAGTTTCCGTTGTCATGGCCAATGCAGAGGAGCCCAGGAAACATGCCATCATGGTACTGATGCTCAGCAAAAAGCGGTACCAACCGTTCATCACGCCACCATTTCCGTCAGCAAAACAACCAACAGCGGTTTACTCGTCATATTCCCGGTCCCTGATGAAAAAATAATTGCACTGCCACCAGCATCCATACCATAATTCACTGCCCTCTGGAACATCCAATCAGCCTACCGGCGTTCCCAAAGGTTAAATGTATGCACGTATGTTTTTTGTTGTTTGACAGGGTATCGATCTTTACGCCGCAGAAAGGTGTCACATGAAAGCAGTGATTCAGCGCGTCAACTCCGCACATGTCGTTGTTGAGGGTAAAATTGTCGGAGAAATCGAGCGGGGTATCCTGGTGCTGCTGGGCGTGGAAAAGGGGGATGGCGCTTCCCAGGCCGACTGGCTGGCGGAGAAAATTATCGGACTGCGAATGTTCAGCGATGACGCGGGCAAGATGAACCTGTCATTGCAGGACGTGGGGGGCAGTCTGCTGGCCGTCTCCCAGTTCACCCTGGCGGGCAACTGCGCCAAGGGAAGAAGGCCGTCCTTTGACACGGCAGCCCCGCCGGAGGAGGGCAAGCGGCTGTATGACTATTTTGTTGACGCAGTTCGTCGCCGGGGCGTGACAACGGCCACCGGCGTCTTCCAGGCCGACATGCAGGTCTCGCTGGTCAATGACGGCCCGGTGACCTTTATACTTGAACGTTAACCTGCTAATTCAACCGGTCCAGTTTCTCCGTAACAACCCGCAGGTGTTCGATCTCCTCGTTCCTGAGGGTCTCCATCATCGCCTTTCCCTGGGGATCGTTGGTTTTTGCCGCAAGCTCCTTGTAGTAGGCTATCCCGCGCAGTTCTATCCCCTGGGCGATTTTCAGAGCCTCCACATCATCCGTATCAAAGGAAACCGCCTGCTCGTCACTGCCTTCCGGAGCAAGGTCAAAGGTTGAACCGCCATAATACACCCAGCGTCCGCTCTCGTTCAACGAATTGTGCAGGTCGTTCAGCTTGAGATAGTGCCCTTCCTCGGTTTTAGCCAGCCATTTGAAAATGCGCTTGCCGGCCGGATTGAAGGTTTTGTGCTCAGCCTTGGTGTAAAAATCGAACGTTTCCTTTTCCAGCTCGATGGCACGCATGATGGCGTCCAGCATTTCCTTGTTTTCACTCATGTCCCAGTCTCCTTTATACATAGTACCCGCGGGAGCTTACTCCAAAAACAGATGCATCTTCCCTGAAAATTCAGGGGCAAAACGTCAATCGCCACTGCTGTCCAGCAGTTGACCAAGCGCCAGCAACCGGTCGATGCTTCTGGAGAGAAAAACCGGACACCCCTTTTGCTCCGGAAGGCGCAGGTCAACCTCGTATCGGTCGCCCACGAAGAGCACATCTCGGGGTGGCAGGCCAAGAGTCTCCAGGATCTGCTCCAGCCGTTCCTCGTCCGGTTTGGCCCTCCAGGTATCCTCGATGGAGAACACCTTGCTGAAACAGCCAGCAATACCCAGAAGAGCTGTGATGCGCTCCGTCAATACGCGGTTATTGTTGGTATACAGGTACAGTGCATATCGATGCCCGAGACTCTCCAGCAGGTCGACAACACGGCTATCGCGGGCCAGATACGATTCGGGGCTCAGCTGCTTCTGAAAAAAAGCGTGCATGTCGGCGGTACTGCCCCCCAGCGAAGCACAGATCGCTGAAAGCGTCTGGGTCACACCACGTTCTTTTGTCAGACGATTGCGGGTTGCAGCCATCGCCTCATGCGCCTCCTGCTCACCCACCCCAAGCACACCGCTCAGATAAACCGCAGCACTATCCTGAATAGCATCGGCAAACTCGTTTGAAACGTACAGGGTACCATCCAGGTCGAACACAATCGCCCGGATTTCAGCGGAAGGAGGGAAGCTGATTCCCTCTGTCCTGTCGGCATCATGCTCAACAGATGCGTTACTGTGCCGTGCGGTTTCCGTCATGAATCATCCCGAGCATTATTCCCCTCCTGAGACGGGGATGAATTCTTATAAATCACCATACCGGTCCTGTCAAATATGCCGCCCATGGGGAGCAAACCGACCGGCCTGAAAATATTTTTTTGCCGGTTTGCCCTGCTGCATATTCTCACCTTGCCGAAACGTAAAATCCGTCTACAATGGTATCCGACCTTCAGTTTAAAATCGACGAAAGACCGACTCTGGGCAGTGTAATCGTTTGCATCAATTTTACAATCTCTTTCTGACATATGCCGACATGCTCCACGCAGGCCTGAACCAACCGGGATACGGTTATCTTTTTATGTTGAGCTTTCTGGCGTCCAGCGTGCTTCCTCTCGGTTCGGAATGGCTGATGGTACTGATGCTGATCAAGGGCTACCCTCCCTTGACAACCGTTTTGACTGCCACAGCCGGCAATTATCTTGGCGCGGTATCGACCTATCTGATAGGTATCCTGGGCGGTGAATGGCTGATCACCCGCATTCTACGGATCTCGCAGGAGCAGCAGGAGCGTGCCCGAGGCTATTACCGGCGCTTTGGGGCCTGTACGTTGTTTTTCTCCTGGCTGCCGTTCATCGGCGACCCGTTCTGCCTGGTGGGGGGCATAATGCGAACGGATTTCCGTTTGTTTACGTTTCTCGTGGTTTTGGGCAAATTTGCCCGTTATGCCGTCGTGGCCTGGATCAGTCTGCAGGCATCAACCTGAATGAAGAAATTGCCGGACCGGCATGCGGAAGCTACTCCGACGTGGAGATGTTCATGCACACAGAACGTGACGCTATGGAAACCAACATACATCAGCGATTCAAAGGCTACGACCGCATCATGGGCAGCATTTCCTGGCTGCTGATCGCCCTGGTTGCGCTGGACATCAAACTTATGCCCACCGACCACTCCAGCCTTATTTTTCTGGCAATCTTCTGCATCCTGCTGTTTTTATACAATATCAATGCCCGTTACGGGCTTCTCTCCCATCGCTACAGCCAGTTCAAGACCTTCGTTGATCTGATGGTATTTCTGGCATTCATTATTGCCGTCTGCTGGTACACCGGCCGCATCACCAGCCCCTTCATGTCGCTGATCTACCTTGTGCTGATGGCAACGGCCCTGACCCAGGGACGGCGGATCACGTACCTCATGGCTGGCCTGGCAATCACCTCCTACATCCTGCTTGCCTCGGACGAACTCAGGGAGTTCTACAATCTGACCCGGATTCTTGAGCTGTTCCCCTATATGCTGATCGCCCATCTGGGCGCCATGCTGGCTGGAGAGACGGAAAACGCGCGGCGCGAAGTGGAGCGCCTTTCCCTGACCGATGACGTGACCGGTATGCACAACATGCGAAATTTTTTCATGCTTTCCGACATCCAGGAAAAGCTGGCCAAACGGTACGGCCGTCACTATGCCATCTGCATGCTCGACGCCGACGGCCTCAAGGCGATCAATGACGAGCACGGCCATCTGGCCGGCACAGAGCTGATCCGACAGGTGGCTGCCATGATCAGCGCAAACATCCGGTGTTCCGACATCTGTGCCCGTTACGGCGGCGACGAATTTGTGATCATGTTCAATGAAGCCCGCAAAGAGGAGGTTGCCGCAACTGTCCAGAGAATCATAACCGGCATGGCGACAACACCCTTCCCGTTCGAGAGCGAGTATCTGACCACCACCATCTCGGCAGGTCTGGCGGATTATCCCGGCGATGGCAACGACATAAAATCGGTTATGGCCAATGCCGATACGGCCATGTACAATAGCAAACGCTCCGGAAAAAACCGTCTGACCATCTACGGCAAGGCAGGAAGTCATACGTCCTGACCGCCACATTGATCGCCGCATCACAAGCCTTCACTCTCCTCCCAGCCCTCACCGACATATTCCTTTCGTCCTGGCAGCATGCCAAGGCCCGCACCCTATGCTAAAATATGAGTGGAGGAAACGACCATGAAAATATTCATCAGCGGTGGCACCGGTTTCGTCGGCGGGCACGTGACCCGCGAGCTTCTGAGCAGGGGACATGAACTGTGTCTGCTGGTGCATCGACGCAGCCCGGCAGTGGAGGGCGTGGAGCAGATCGAGGGTGATGTAACCCGGTTGGAAAGCTTTCAATCATCACTTCAAGGATGCCAAGCAGTTATCAATCTGGTGGGGATTATCCGCGAACTCCCCTCAAAGGGAATCACCTTTGAACGGCTGCACATGCTGGCTACCGCAAACATGCTGGCAGCGACACAGGCAGCCGGCATCAGGCGCTACCTGCAGATGTCGGCCCTGGGCACACGCCCGGATGCGCGCTCAAACTATCACATCAGCAAGTACCGGGCCGAGGAGTTGGTACGGGCAGCGCACCTGGACTGGACCATACTCCGTCCCTCACTGATCTATGGCCCCAAGGATGCCTTTATCAATATGCTGGCTGGGCAACTCCGGCATGCGCCGATCATGCCGGTCATGGGTAACGGTCGCTACCGGCTCCAGCCGATCCACGCCGATGATGTGGCCCGCTGCTTCGCGTTATCCCTTGAGAAGCCCGAAACCGTGGGACAATGCTTTGAGCTCTGCGGCAGCGATCGTCTCAGCTATGTCGATCTGCTGGACGCCATTGCCGCTGCCATGGGCAAACCGGCGCCGCTCAAGCCGCACGCGCCCCTGGGGCTGATGAAGCTGATCATCCCGGTCATGCAGCACTTACCCCAATTCCCCATCACCAGCGACCAACTGCAGATGTTGCTTGAGGAAAACATCTGCGACGGGTGCTGGCAAAAGACCTTTGGGTTCAAACCGCGCGACTTCAGAGAGGGGATCCGGGAGTATCTGGGGGGCTGATCAACGACATAAACTTGACCGATGCGATATAATAATGTATAAAAGCGTTCTATGATTCTAACACATAACGCTAAATATTTGTTTTTTCAGCTTTGTACAGTTTTCTTACTCATGTCAGCAGGCAGAAGTCATGCCGCCCAGGCCGGAGAAGCTCCTCTTGGAGCGCAGTCTGCAAAATCGTCCGTTCCCATAGTTACGACTCTGGAGGAACTGGTACTCAAAGGAAGCAAGCGTGAGCCGATGGAGGGTGTTGCTTCCTACTACGCCAAACGCTTTGAGGGACGCAAGACAACATCAGGACATCGCTATCACCCCGACAAGCTGACCGCCGCCCACTCCAACCTGCCAATGGGAACAATCGTGCGGGTTGTCAACCCTGCTACCAAACAGGAAGTTCACGTCACCATCAATGACCGCTGCGCGCGAAAATCATTTCACTTCATCGACCTCTCCCGGGCGGCTGCCAAGAAGATCGGCCTCTGGCGCAGAGGAACCATCAAAGTCGTCATCATCCCCCTGCTGGAAGAACCGGTTTAAATCTCTTTTCCCCTCATCCACAATCCCGGATCATCCACCATCAGTGTCACGGTAAAGGTAGTACCCTTACCGACCGTACTGGCAACTTTTATCCGCCCCCCCAGGTTTTCCACAAGCGTTTTGGTCACAAACAGCCCCAAACCGGTCCCCTCACCCGGTTTCTTGGTGGTAAAGTAGGGTTCAAAAATTTTGGGCAGATCCTCCTCGGATATGCCCGGGCCGGTGTCGCTAATACTGATGTCGATTTCATCCAGACAGGTCGAGACGCTTTTAACCAGCAGGTCTCCTCCACCCTGCTCCATGGCTTGCAGGGCATTCATAACCAGGTTGAGCAGAATCTGCTTGACCCTGTTGCCGTCAATAAAAAGGAGCGGAAGTTGAAAATCGAGTTGTCGCGAAATGTTTATGCCGCGCCGGGCAGCTTCGAAGCCGAGAAAATCAAGGACAAATGAAATGGTGAGATTTATGTCGACTTCACTGAACGTGTCGTCGTGACTGCTGAAATTCAGCAAACCGCGGGTCATCTGGGACAGACGCAGGGCCTCGGCGCTGATACGGGCCACCATCTCCAGGACGAATTCGGAAACACCCTGTTCCCGCATGATCATCTGGGAGGCGGAAATAATCACGGACAGAGGCGCATTCAGTTCATGCACAACGCCAGCGGAGATTCTGCCCAGTTCAGCCATTTTTTCATTATGGGCCAAATTTTTCAGGAGATCTTCGTTGATGGCTCCCTCGCTATAACTGGCCTGCAGTTTTTTCATGCACGCTCCGGTGTTATCTGCATGCTGCATGCTACAGCAGGAAGCCGCCCCTGGGGGCGGCTTCCACGTTTTCTCGGGTTTACAAACAGCTGGAGATTACATGTTGTAACCTGATTCGGAATGCTGGGTCTGGTCGAGGCCAATAATCTCGTCTTCCTTCTCCACCCGCAGGCCGATGGTCTTGTCGAGAACGAAGGAGATAATCAGCGTCACAATCACGGCATAGGCACCGGCCGCCACAACCGCAATCAACTGGATCAGCAGCTGTTTGGCATTGCCGGCCAGCAGACCGGTGGCGCCGACAGTGGCAAACACGCCGGTCAGAATGGCGCCGAAGGTACCGCCGATACCGTGAACACCAAAGGCATCCAGGGAGTCGTCATACTTCAGCTTGGCTTTCAGCAAAACGCCTCCGTAGCATATGAGACCGGCAGCAAACCCCATCAGCAACGCAGCGCCCGGCTGTACGAAACCGGCGGCCGGTGTGATGACAACCAGACCGGCCACAACGCCCGAACCAAAACCGAGTGCACTGGGTTTACCGGAGTGGATCCATTCCGCAATCATCCAGGAAAGTCCGGCGGCTGCCGGTGCGATGGTAGTGGTGGCAAAGGCCAAGCCTGCCAGGCCACCGGCTGCGTCGGAGGTATTGACACCCACGATTGCCGAACCGGCGTTGAACCCGAACCAGCCGAACCAGAGCAGACCGACGCCCAACAGGGTCAGGGGCAGGTTATGGGGGGCCATGCGCTCCTGGGGAAAGCCATGCCGTTTGCCCAGGAAGCTCAGGAAGGCCAGGGCTGAAATACCTGAGGAAAGATGGACAACGGTGCCACCGGCGAAATCCAGGGCGCCCTTTTTGAAGAGCCAGCCGTCGGTCATCCAGACCCAGTGGGCCAGCGGGTCATAGACCAGCGTGGTCCAGAGCAGGACAAACAGGCAGTAGGCCGAGAACTTGACACGTTCGGCCATGGCGCCCGAGATCAGGGCCACGGTAATCATGGCGAACATGGCCTGGTACATGGCAAAGACCAGTTCCGGAATCGCGCCCGGTTCCTTGGCATAGTTCTGGAACAGCGCCCATTCAACCGTGCCACTAGCCGCGTCCTTCATGATAATCAGTCCGTCCAGCATGACCTTGCTGAAGTCGCCGATCAACCCCATCTTGGCCACATCGGGACCAAAGGAGAGCGAATAGCCGATTATTGTCCACTGCACGCCGACGATGCCCATGGCCACCAGTGAATGCATCATGGTGGAGAGCACGTTCTTCTGGCGGACCATACCGCCGTAGAAGAGCGCCAGACCGGGGATCATCAGCAGAACCAGCGCCGAAGAAACCAGCATCCAGGCGGTATCACCGGTATTGAGTACCGGCTTGACATCGGGGGGAGTTGCGGGGGTTGCGGTTGCGGCAGCTGCCGGAGCTGCGGTTGCCGGGGTTGCCGCGGAAGTCGCGGCTGGCGTTGAAACGGATGTTGCGGCTTGTGGTGCGGGTTTGCTCTCTTCGGCATGGACTACAGTCGTCAATGAGAGCAGCATTACTGCGCAGAGCAGTACGATACATCTTTGTACCATGGGAATATCCTCCTAATATTTTGATGGTTTGTTTGCTAAATTTAAATTGCGTCGTCACCTTTTTCGCCGGTACGGATCCGGACAGCTTCTTCGAGCGGAATGACAAAAATCTTTCCATCGCCAATGCGGCCGGTTTTGGCCGTCTTTTCGATTACCTCAATGACCTTTGCAACCAGGTCATCGGAAACAGCCAGTTCAAGTTTGATCTTGGGAATAAAGTCAACAACGTACTCTGCGCCACGGTACAGTTCGGTGTGCCCCTTCTGACGTCCGAATCCCTTGACCTCGCTGACGGTGATCCCCTCGATACCGATCTCGTTGAGGGCATCCTTGACCTCGTCCAGCTTGAACGGTTTAATTATGGCTTCGATGAGCTTCATTGCTTACCTCCGTTTTCCTCTCTGGTTTGATGTTTAAGAAATGTTTTGATCTTTACTTAGCACAGGTCGTGCCATATAGTTTTATATATATAATATCAAAGCCTTACATTAACGATGTAACAACTTGCCCACCCCAACTGCTCGCATTTCCAGCAGCACGCTGAAAAATGTGGCACATATTCATGGAGACAAGAAGTAACAGAGCAACTGAATGCTTTAAGATTACTGCAAATGCGCAATTAGTACAGAAAACCATCAATAGACAGTCGCGACATGAAAAAACCACATGCACCCCCCTTGCGAGAGGATGCATGTGGCAAGAAACGCCTTAATACTGATGTAAACCGTTGTTACCTGACCTTTGTCTGGTTAAATTCAGGATAGGCTTCAACAGCAACTTCATGGTGATCGAGACCATCGTATTCGACCTCTTCGGACACCCTCATACCCATAACGGCATTGAGTATTTTGAAGAAAATAAACGAGGCAATAAACACGAAGATGATATTGCTTACCGTACCGATACACTGGGCAACAAATTGTGATGAATCACCATAAAACAGCCCCTTGACCGTCCCCTTGACACCATTGAAGGCGTCACCGTAGGTACCATCAGCAAAAAGTCCCAGCGCCAGAACGCCCCAGGCGCCGCAAACACCATGGACAGACACAGCGCCGACAGGATCATCAATCCTGAGAGTGCGCTCCACGAAGAAGACGCTGATGCAGCAGAGGATTCCGGCAACCGCTCCGATGATGGCTGCGGAAACCGAGTTAACAAAGGCGCAGGGTGCCGTGATACCAACCAACCCGGCCAGAAGTCCGTTTGCGCTCATGGTGATGTCTGGCTTGCCATAGCGAATCCACATGAAAATCATGGCTGCCAAGCCGCCAGTTGCGCTGGCAAGCATCGTATTTACCGCCACAACACCGACACGGAGATCGCCGGCTGCAAGGGTTGAACCTGTGTTAAAACCAAACCAGCCAAAGGCCAACACGAGGCAACCGGTAACGGCCATGGGGATATGATGTCCAGGGATTGCATTGGGCGAACCATCCTTGTTGTATTTTCCCTTGCGAGCGCCAAGAACCATTGCTCCTGCCAGGGCGCAGACACCACCGGTCATATGAACGACCGAGGAACCGGCGAAGTCAACATGGCCATGACCAAGTCCAAAGTTGTTGCCCAGTTGGGAAAGCCAGCCAGCGCCCCAGACCCAGTTGGCATACATGGGATAGAGGAACCCGGCGATAAAGAAACCGTAAATACAGAAGGCGCTGAATTTAAAACGTTCGGCCATCGCACCAGTGGGAATTGTGGCTGCCGTGTCCATGAAAACCATCTGGAACAGGAAGATAACGAAAACAATCGCATCATAGGTATTTCCCGAGAGGAAGAAACCTTTGGTGCCGAACAGACCAAAGTCCTTGCCGAAGAGATGAACAACGAACTCGCCGTTCAGGACGCCACCGCCGCCCAGGGAAGCAACCGTCCCAACGCCACCCATCTGGATGGCAAATCCGCATATCCAGTAAGCGAAAAGACCGATGCAATAGATCATGATGTTCATGGCCATGGTGTGGCTGGCGTTCTTGGCCCGACAGAAACCGGTCTCCACCAGGGCAAAACCGGTCTGCATGAACATGACGAGGAAACCGCAAACCAATGTCCAGGCAACGTTGATGGCAATCCTGTTATGGCCGACAGTGTCGGCAAGTTTGGTTGCCAACGGCTCGCTCTTGGCCGACTTATCCAAGTCTTCTTTTGTAGGTGCATTGGCTGAAGCGCCTAATACATCACCAGCGCCGCCGGTATTAACGCCGGAAGGATCAGCTTTTGCTTCAGGGGCGGCAGCCGGCGCTGGCGCAGCAGCAGGGACTGCTGCCGGGGCAGCTTCAGCTTTTTTTGCGGAAGTGGCGGCATCCTGCACTGGAGTAGCGTCTTTTTTCTCCTCAGCCATGGCCGAGATGGGTATCAAGCCGGCCAACAGTACTAGCATGATTGCACTTAAGTATAATTTGAGTTTCATCGAGAAACCTCCGTCTCGTATTGGTTGTTGAAAAGTTCCCATGTTAGACAGCCTCATCGCCACTTTCACCTGTCCTGATCCTGACCGCCTCTTCCAGCGGAAGCACGAAAATCTTACCATCGCCGATCCTTCCGGTTTTGGCAGTATTCTGGATTGTCTCCACCACCTTGTTGACCAGAGCATCATTGACTGCAATTTCAAGTTTGATCTTGGGTATAAAATCGACCACGTATTCAGCGCCACGGTAGAGCTCGGTGTGTCCTTTCTGTCGTCCAAAGCCCTTCACTTCACTGACTGTAATACCCTCGACTCCGATTTCATTAAGAGCATCCTTTACTTCGTCAAGCTTGAAGGGTTTTATGATCGCTTCGATGAGTTTCATTCCGTCTGCCTCCTTGTTTTCGTATAATTCTCGCGCTCCTGGAAAAGTTGGGGGTTGTATTTGAGTCGCAACCCCCGAATTGAAGGAGGGGCTGTTAGGGAAGATTGATAAACAATTGCGTAGTGAAAGCCGGTTTACCACCGGGGAGCGCACCGTTGTCACCGGCTGAAATTTTATAGAAGGGATTGAAAATCTGAACACCTGCCAGGAAGGTGACCTGTTTGGAGAAGGCCCAGGAAGCGCCGAAACTGATCTCGCCATTGGCGTTGTTGCCGCTCATGTAGTCAACACCCAGCCAGAGTTTGTCTGAAATTTCGCTGATGGTGCGATCCCAGGATACCATGACACCGCTGTTGTTATGTGTTACAGCCGAATTGCCGGCAGTAGCCAAGGCTCGTGCGGAGCCGTAATACCCGCCTGCTGAAATACGCCCGACAACGGGAAGGGTCTTGCCAACCAGTCCGTACACGATGTTCTGACGGGTTGAACCAATGGCATCACCCTTGTCGGCTATGCCCAGGTTATACGCGCCAATTGCAAATGCCGGCATCCCTTTGAATCCGAGATCTTCAGGTGTTGCCAGCTTGGCGTTGAAATAAAAGGGGTGGTTGTCGGCGAAGTTGTCATTCTGAAAATTGGTGGTCAGATAGTCGAATCCCAATTCCAGTTTCAGGAATTCCAACGGTAACACACCAAAAGTCACACCGGCATCATAGTAGCTCGGACCTGCATCCGGGCTCGAAGAGAAACGCTGGATGCTGATCACGTTGAAGGTGACTTCCTTAAATCCCTTTGCGTCCGGCGACGGTATCCACGTCTGCGCAGTTGGAATCGCCATTGCCACGCTACTTGCCAGAGCCACTGCCGCACATGCCGTTGCCAAAATTCTTCCCAGTTTCATCTTTCCTCTCCTTTTCATCGTTGATTTTGAACGGTGATAGGATGAAAGCTTCGTTGGTCTCATCACTGCACGTTCTGTAGAGTCATATGATATGAGTACAATCCCAGTTATGTGACCGGGGAAAGTTTTGTAATACTTAGCACAGAGCATGCCAGAGTCTGTTTTTATCATTAAAACAGCTGGTTACCATCTTAAACGGACATGTGGTTTTTTCGAATAGTGTTGATTGTGCGGCAATAGCGCCTAAAAATTAAGCACCTGTGCGGTTAAGATGTGGGCATTCTTCAAAAAGTGTTTTGAATCAACTGTGCACAGGTGGCTAAAACAAAAGCCATCGGCTGGTGATTCACATCACCATCAACCACATGGCTTCACATCCGTACAGTTCAAATATTCGCCGTTATGGAGGTGTCATCAGTGCAAGACGGCAGATGGTCACCGCCTCGAAGACCGGGACCATGACCAGTATGCCAAACCCCAGTAAAAAACATCAGGCCTGTTCAAAGGATGTTGTTTCGAGGACGCCTCAGATTTCCACCTTGAGCGGAGAAACCACCGGTTTCCCTTAAGCTTGGTAGGCGGTGACCAGTAATGGCACAATCAGGGGGAGAGTTAAGATAGGGTAAATGTTGAATTATTGGAGTAGTATTATTTTTACCTGCTATTGTTGATTCAGGGGTGAAAGTAATCCCAGGGGTGCTTTCACGGAGTGATAACCGAGAGGAGAAATGATCATGAGAAGCTCGATTCTGATATACGGGGCAGTTGCAGTCTTACTCGTTGCAATCGTTGGCATACGTACAGCTTCGTCGGGGAATGGCAAAGAACAGCAAAATCCAGCACCCCACTCTGGTAATCTGGAAAAGGCCACCTTTGCCGGAGGTTGCTTCTGGTGCATGGAGCACCCCTTCGACGCACTCTCCGGCGTGGTGTCGGTGACCTCGGGGTATAGCGGCGGACAGAAGAAAAACCCGACCTACGAGGAGGTCTCGGCCGGCGGGACGGGTCATGCCGAGTCGGTCCAGGTGGTCTACAATCCAGCCAAAATCAGCTACGAAAAGCTTTTGTCAGTCTATTGGCATAACATCGACCCGACCGTGAAGGATCGCCAATTCTGCGACACAGGGCACCAGTACCGCAGCGCCATCTTCTACCACACTGAAGAACAGCACCGTCTGGCCTTGCAATCTAAGGAGGCTCTGAACAGGAACAGGCCTTTCCGGGAGCCGGTGGTGACCGAAATAACCAGGGCCGGGGAATTCTACCCGGCCGAGGAATATCACCAGCACTACTATAAGAAGAACCCGCTCAGGTACAAATATTATCGTGCCAGCTGCGGCCGCGACAGTAGACTGAAAGAGCTGTGGGGCAGCCAGGCCGGGCACTGAAATTCGGCGGGATAACACTGTATTCGAGGAGGGTCCCGAACCAACCTGGTTACGATACTGCATGCCATATGGCGAGTGGTGCCCGAACGGCTTGCCTGTAAGCCTGTATGAGCCACTGTTTCATGCGTGCTCTTGCCTCATAACCCGTCTCGCACTACCCCGCCAGTGCAATTTCCCTGAGCCGCTTCAGATCCAGCTTACCACTCCCCAGGATCGGCAGGCTCTCCACCCCGATGTAGCAGTCGCGCCCCGGTTTCCACAGGTTGGGCAGAGCGCTTTCGGATATGTGGCGCTGGAGAGTCTCGGCATCGGTGGTTCCACTGGTGTAGATCACCACCAGGCGCTCACCCTTTTTCTCATCCGGCACAGCCGTGACCGCCAGAACCTGGCTCTGGCCGATGCAACCGTGCAGTTCGTCCTCCACCACGCCGTGCGGCACCATCTCGCCCCCTATCTTACTGAAACGGGAAAGACGGTCGGTGATGCGGATAAATCCGTCATCATCCATGACCCCGATATCTCCAGTGACATACCAGCCATCCCTCAGCGCCTCAACGGTCTTGTCGCTCCTGCCCAGATACCCCAGCATGACATTCGGCCCCCTCACCAGCAAAAGCCCAGGCTGCCCCGGCTTGAGTATCACGCCGCTGTCCGGATCCACCACACGGATGGCCACTCCCGGAATGGGGTGACCCACACTACCCTCCTTGGAGCCATGCTGACGGACGCCGCCCACCTCCACGTCCGGCAGACTGAGGGTAATAACCGGTGACAGTTCCGTGGCGCCATAGCCCTCCAGGGGGCGCACACCGAACTTTTCCTGAAAGGAGTCGGCCAGCTTGCTTTTCAACTTCTCGGCCCCGGTCACCACCAGGCGCAACGTGGCAAAGTCCTCTTTTTTGGCGCGGCGCAGATAGGCCAGCAGAAAGGTGGGAGTGGCCAGCAGGATGGTTGAGCGATGCTCACGCACCACCTGGGCTATCTTTTCCCCATCCAGGGGGTTGCTGTGATAAGCGGCGGAAAAACCGCTGGTCAGCGGAAACCAGAATGTGGCGGTAAAACCGAGGGAGTGGAAGAATGGCAGGGCCGAGCAGACATTGTCGTTCAGGGTAACCCGGAATACCATGCGCAGCGCTTCAATATTGGACATGATATTGTGGTGAGTCAACATGACCCCCTTGGGTTCGCCGGTGCTGCCGGAGGAGAATATCACCGTGGCCACCTTGTCGGCATCGAATCCCTCCCGGCAACAGAGCAGACGTGACGGCAGCAAACGCCCCCTGAACAGGGCCAGCAATCTGTCCATGCCGGAGATGGTCGGCAGGAGTTCTTCCAGCATAATCATCCCTTCCAGACGCGGCAACAAGGGCAGTTTTTCCAGAAAGGCCCGCGACGTGATGATGGTTGCAATGCCGCACTGTTCCACGGCCGAACGAAAAGAGGCCTCGTAAGCGGTGTAGTTCAGGTTGACCGGCACACGCCCCATCAGCGAAAGGGCCAGGTTGGTCAGCACACCAGCCACCGAAGGGGGTAACAACACACCGACATAGTGCCCCTGGTGTTGATCCCCCCTTGGCGCAGTGGGTGCAGAAAGCACCCTCTCCAGCTTCCCTGTCAGTGCCAAGGCGCCAGCCAGGGCACGACCATAGCTCAAGGACTTGCCGGACGTGTCGGCCATGGCGCGGCGGTTCCAGTTTTGTTTGGCGGAACGGACAAACTGTTCTCCCAGCGGTCTGCGGGCAGACTTGCGTGAGTCAAACCAGTCGCAGGAAAGCTGCATCACCGCCTGGCGCACCTCCAGAGCCGTGCTGGTAGCAGGCAGGGGAGTGCCGAAGAGGATACTGACCCGATAGGGAGACAGGGCCGGCGGCCGGGAAAGCAGTCTGCCATGGGCATAGCTGAGAATACTGCCCCAGGCGCCGCCGATATAGACCGGAATTATCGGATGACCGCTGTCCCTGACAATCCGCTCGAACCCTCCCCGAAATTCCCGCAACATACCGGTGCGGGTCAGCTCACCTTCGGCAAAGATACAGACCATGTAACCATCGTCCAGGGCGGCACGCGCCTTTTGGATAAACTCCAGCAGTTCCTTTTTGCCGTCGCGGGAAGAGACCGGGATAACGCCCAGCAGTTTGAACAGAACCCGCACGATGGGGGTGTTATAGATGCCGCGTTCCATGACAAAACGGATCCGGCGCTGGTTGGTGGCGGTCAGCAGCAGAGCATCCAGCCAGGAAACATGATTGGGGATCAGCAGCGCCGGACCCTCGATCGGCAGATTTTCAGCGCCATGGATACGGATGCGGTAGAAAATGCGCATGGCCAGCAGGGCGATAAAGCGCAGCAGAAAGTCGGGCAGCACCCAAAAGGAGATCAGGGTCAGGAGCAGGGTCAGCGCTCCGATTGAGCTGAAACCCTGGGCAGCGGTAAATTTCAGCGGTCCGCTGAAGAGCCAGGTCAACCCGGAGGCCAGCAGGATTCCGACCCAGTTGAGAAAGCTGGAGGCGGCCAGCACTTCGCCCCGTTTGGCCGGTTCGGCCCGGAACTGGATAAAGGTCTGCAGCGGCAGACTGAACAGACCGGCGGACACACCGAACAGCACCAGGATTGCCAGACAGGAGGGCAACGTGGAGGGAACGGCGTGCAGCAGCAAGAGTGAAACGGTCAGACCGAAAGCGCCGATGGGTACGATGCCGAATTCCACGTCCCGACCGGAGAGCTTGGCAGCCAGAAATGAACCACCGCCAATCCCCAGGGCCGCGGCCAGAAAGAGGTAGCCGCTCTGGGCCTCGACCAGTCCCATCTCCTGAATACCGTAGGCGATCAGGTTGAGCTGGGCAAAGGCGCCCACGAACAGAAAATAGGCTTGCCCGATCACCGCCAGCATCAGATCGCGGTCATGGTGAATCCCCACCAGGGTGCGCAGAATTTCATCCGGGAAGAGAGATATCTTGCGTCTGCTGTCGCCGACGGGGGTTTCTTCCATTCCAAAGGCAGCCCAGAATCCAGCCACAGCAATCACCAAACTGAACACCGCCGCCATCCAGAAGCGCCCCTGAACAGCCTGGGCCAGACCAGATGCCAGGGTGGTGCCGAAGATAATCGCCAGATAGGTAAAGGACTCCACCAGCCCGTTGGCACGGGAGAGCTGCTCGCGGTCGGCCAGTTCGGGAATGACGCCGTACTTGGCCGGGGCGAAAAACGCGCTGTGGGTGGCCATCATGAAGATCACCAGGTAGAGGCCATTGTGCCACCCCAGGGCAAAGGCCAGCACAGCCAGGGCGGTGACCAGCACCTCCATCAACTTGACCGCCACGATGATGCGTGACTTGGCCAGCCGGTCCGCCAGGCATCCGGCCGGAGCCGAAAAGAGCAAAAAGGGAAGCACAAAGGCCGCGCCCACGCCGGCGGTGATGATGCCGGCGCGCTCAGCACCCTGGACGCCGATCAGACAGAAGATGATCAGCAACTTGAGGATGTTGTCATTCATCGCCCCCAGAAACTGGGTTGCGTTGAGCCGGTTAAAAGAGGGGGAGAGCTTTTTGATGGAGGATGGTTCAGATTGCTCAGGGGGTGACATGATCTACCTCACGATTTTCTGGAATGCGCAACAGACCGACTGCCCGGCCGAAGAGGGAGAGGGGCGCCCCCAATGACCGTTTCAGTTCAACGTCGCGATCCCAGGGGTTTCTGTATCCGAGCACCCGAACAAACTTGACGGGCGACACCAGGTGGGCATGGAACCAGGGGGACGTGATTCCGGTACTCAGAAGCGGCATGTCGGTGCCGTACAGCAACCGGTCATGCAACTCCCCGTGACGCAGCACTTTATGCAGATGGCCGATGCGGTTGGCCTGGGTCAGGGCCGAGATATCGGCATACAGATTGGGGAATTCCTGACAGAGACGCAGGAAACGTGTGAAGTTGCGTTCGCCACCATTTCTGCCATTGGAAGCAACATGGGCGGCGATCACCGTTACCCCCTGCGACAGGGGCAGACGCAAGCGCTCCGGATCAGCCAGTTCATTCCGGGCCCAGGTAAAGGACTCCTCGTTACCGGTGTGGGTCAAAAGCGGCAAACCCAACTCCTTCAAACGCAGATAGAAGGGGATCAGGCGCTTATCAGCCGGGTCGATGTGCTGGATGGAGGGGAGCCATTTGAGCAGCACGGCGCCATCGCCCGCAACCTGGTCAAGCCGTGCCCGTGCATCGCTGCGGTATGGATTGACGCTGGCCCCGAAAAGCAGGTTCGGATAGTTGCGCACTTCCCGCGCCACGAAGTCATTGGGAATATAAACCTCGGTGGCTGACCTGTCCAATTGACCATCCTCGCCCACAACTCCGTCCATGGCCAGTATCACCGCCGCATCCACATGCCGCGACCGGGACAGACGTTCCGATATGCGCCGCATGATCAGTCCATCTCCCTGGGCAAGCAGTTCCCGTTCGCTCACGCCAAAAGCCTTGAGATAGACTCGATAACGCCAGCTGTTACGCAGCGCCGGAGAAACAAAGCAACCGCTTCCCCCGGCACCGATTCCGGCGGTGTGGCAATGAATGTCGATGATGGCGTTGCGCGTATGCATGGTCTCTGCTCCCGTGGGTCGCGGCCACAATACCAAATAAAGGGCCGCTAACAATATAAAATATTTCAGAGTGCGGACTCTTCAGGGAGTGTGCCAACAGCGGTGGAGGTCAATGGTTTGTCCACTATCTGCATCACGGATTATTGGATTGCACGGTTTTTTTTGATTTTATATCCGTGTAATCGGAGCAATCCGTAAAATACGTGCTTCAGAATTTTGCACAATCATTGACAACCCATGCACAACTCATATACATCTCTTGCATGAGACAAAAACAATCATTGACCGCACCCGATCGGGACTTTTTCAAGAACGTTTCCCAAGCCGCCTTCACCAACCCCTTTAGCCAGTCCCGCATCGAGGTTGACCGCAGGCTCGCCGATGCCCCCGACTCCATGTCGTGGGACGATGCCGTTGAACAGGCGGTCACGCGGGTCAGCCAGCGACTGCGAGCGTTGAAGGTACGCAGCTCCGTTGACCTGAGTGGCTACAATGAGGGCGACCGCGAGCTCTTGCGCACCGCCCTGCTCTTCGAGCTATACCACCAGCATCGGCAAAAGTTTGACGCCTTTATCCTTAAACAACTTGCTGCTGGAGACACCCCCATCCCGGTCCCCTTTGCCGGGACAATTCTTTCCGCACTAGTGAACATCGGCCTGAACAATGCCGCCGCGCAGCGCTATCTGGCAATCTTCTACCAGATCCGACGCGCCTTCTATTTTATCGAAAGCGGCCTGACCGGCCTCTCCCCGGCCATGCAGAACCTGCGCTTGCAGCTCTGGAACAACATTTTCACCTGCAACATCACCTGGTATGAACAGCACCTCTGGGACCGGATGGAGGATTTTTCGACCCTGCTGCTGGGCGAAACCGGCACCGGCAAGGGTGCTGCTGCCGCAGCCATCGGACGATCCGGTTTCATCCCCTTTGATGAACGCAAGGGATGCTTTAGCGAAAGCTTCACCCGCTCCTTCATCGCCATCAACCTGTCCCAGTATCCGGAATCACTGCTGGAATCGGAACTCTTCGGTCACAAAAAAGGCGCCTTTACCGGCGCCATTGAAAATCACGAAGGGGTCTTCGACCGCTGTTCTCCCCACGGCTCCATATTTCTGGATGAAATTGGCGACGTATCCATCCCGGTGCAGATAAAACTGCTGCAGGTATTGCAAGAGCGTACCTTTGCAGCGGTGGGAAGCCACGAACGACGTCGCTTCCAGGGACGGGTGATTGCGGCGACCAACCGGCCGCTGGATGAGATGCGCGCTACGGGTCACTTCCGCAATGATTTTTATTACCGCCTCTGCTCCGATATCGTAACCGTTCCCTCGCTCAAGGAGCGGATAACGGAGGAACCCCGCGAACTGGAAGCACTGACCGGCCGGATCCTGCGCCGCATGGTCGGCGAACAAGCCGTCGAATATGCACGACTGGTGTGCGATGCCATCAGGCGGGACGCAGGAAGTGACTATGCCTGGCCGGGCAATGTGCGGGAGCTTGAGCAGGCGGTGCGCAGAATTATTATTACCCGCCACTACAAGGGCGACCAGGCCCTGCTGAATCAGAAAAGGAGCGATAACGACCTGCAGGAGGCAATCAGAGCCGGATCACTGGACGCAGAATCGCTGCTGGCAGGCTACTGCACCGCGCTCTACCAGCGTCACGGCACCTATGAAGAGGTGGCGCGCATCACCAACCTCGACCGGCGCACGGTCAAGAAATATATCCGGAAAAACTGATCCGCATGAGACCTTGAAAAACCTTTGCGGTTCATATGACCGTGTCAATCAGGCTATTTAGTTATTGACAATAAAGAAAAAATTGTCAATGAGTGGTTGCTACTGGCATTAATTGGCTGCCCAGATAATAATGGCGCCATTTTATAGCTTCGAAAGGCAACGTTTTGCAACGTAAGCTTAATAATTTTCTGAAACGAATTGGTGTTTTCGAGCGATTCGACTCAACAACCGAGCAATCCTTCCTGGACTATAAATTCAAGGACTCCAAGGGCGTTGTCATCAGTGTCGGCATTGCAACGGTCTTTCTCATCGCCGGACTGTGGATATGGGACTGGGCTCTTGACCCGAAACATGCGCCAAACGTTCTACCGGTCAGATTAATCATGTGCATGATCCTGAGTTTCTATCCTCTGGTGGTCTTCGCCGGTTTTCGCCGTTCAACCTTGCCATGGCTGCTCGCTATTATTGTCGTATCAACTGAAGCCGTCTTCCTCTATCTTTTAACCCAGCTAAAGGATGGGGTCATATACGGTGGATTTTCCGGCTTCATGTTCTGGTTCATACTATCCGTTTTTGCCGGACTTTCCTTCACTGTCACCGAAAGCCTGCTGCTCAATATTGTCATCGCAAGCATGCCGAACCTTCTTGTGTATTTGGGACTGGGATCCCAACTGAATCTAGCCCTGTACAATGCGCTGATTTGGCCGACGTGCTTCATAGCCGTTTTCGGCAACCTGTCTCTGGACATGCTATACCGCCGGCTGTTCAAGTATCGACAACGCATCGAAACCCTTGCAAAAATTGACGGCCTCACCGGTATTACCAACCGGTCCCATTTTATTGAAACCGCACCGGTTTTACTGGACCTCTGTCGCCGCCACGAACATCCCATCAGTGTATTCATGATCGACATAGATCATTTCAAACAGATCAACGATCTGTACGGCCACCCCGAGGGGGACGAGGTCATCAGACTTGTCGCGGAAAAGCTGCAAACGATGCTGCGGAATACTGATCTTTTGGCCCGTTATGGTGGAGAAGAGTTCGCCGTTATTTTGCCAGAAACCGTTCCCCAGAACGCTCTTACAGTGGCTGAGTCAATCCGGAGAAACATCGAGGAAACACCGGTCATCCTGGGGGCAAACCGCTCCATCCGGATCACCGTGAGTGTCGGAGTGGCTGGCTATGTTTCCCTGCCGGACGAAATCGGGCTTGAGGAATTATTGAAACAGGCGGATCTTCACCTCTATGAAGCAAAACAGAGGGGAAGAAACCGGGTGGTTGCGGCTAAGAAGCAAGGGCTTATCCAGGGAATTTCCACCTGTCCATGCAATTAGTGTTTTGAGAGGCTTCAAACCACTCTTGCACCATCACCGGCATTCAGCGTTTGGGTGATATACTCAGTATGATCGTTACGTGAAACCAACCTGAGCCAGTACTTGTCGAGAATATCGATCCCGAAATAATCCTCAGACACAGCAACAAAATCCGCATACGTTACCGAATCCAGGACATGCCCCGCCAACTGCCACTCGGGATTCATGGAATTCCGCCCTCGTATGGCGCACTGGACATGAAAACAGGGCATAATCGATGCCGTATCCGCGCTTTCAATGCGAAACCGACAAACCTGTGTAAAGCCGAAATACATGAATAATGTTTGTGGAAAGACAACCCGAACAAGTATATTCTCTCACAGCTAGGTGCGTACCGTGAGGTACCATTGCCAACGCCCCATTTCCCCACCCAAAGGAACCACCATGAAAGGCCAAAGCCTCATCGACTCCATCGGCTCGACCCCGATGGTTGAAATCAGCAGCATCAACCCCAACCCGAATGTCACTATTCTGGCAAAACTGGAAGGCAACAATCCGGGCGGCTCGGTAAAAGACCGACCGGCGCGCCAGATGATCCTGGCTGCCGAAGCAAGCGGAGAACTGACTAAGGATAAGATCATTCTGGAGCCGACTTCGGGCAATACCGGCATTGCCCTGGCCATGATCGCCTCTGCTCGAGGCTACCGCATCAAGCTGGTTATGCCGGCCTGCGTCAGCGTGGAACGCCGTGGCGTTCTGGAAGCTTACGGCGCGGAAATCGTTCTCTCCCCCGGATGTGAAGCCACCGATGGCGCCATCCGTTTGGCCCACAAGATTCACGATGATGATCCGAACACCTATTTTATGCCCAACCAGTATGCCAACCTCAATAATGTGTTGGCACACTACGAAACCACTGCCCCTGAAATTATGCTCCAGACTCAGGGACGCATTACCCATTTCGTTGCCGGTATGGGTACCGGGGGTACATTGATGGGAGTGTCCCGCTACTTCCGAGAAAAAAAGCCGACCGTAAAGATTATCGGCATTGAACCGGTGCTCGGACACAGGATTCAGGGGCTGAAAAATATGGAGGAAGCCATCGTCCCCCCTATCTATAATGAAAACTCGCTCGACCGGAAGATAATCATCGAAGACAACCCTGCCTTTGAGACCGCCCGCACCCTGGCAAGCCACGAAGGGATTTTCTGTGGCATGTCCGGTGGAGCTGCCATGGCCGGCGCACTCCGTCTTGCCAAAGAGCTGACTGGCGGCGTAATCGTGGTCATCCTTCCCGACCGGGGTGACCGTTATCTCAGCACCAACCTCTTTACATCAATGTGCGCCCACTGCCCACCATGACAACATCGGATTGCCGCAACATCTCGGGACACTCCAGGGTATATGGCCCATGACATGCTCGTAACCGTCTCACCCGAAAGTGTGCAAAAGAGCGGCGCGTAAAAACCTGTTGCCATTGATGTTGAGGTTTACATATACTGTTGAAATACAATCACATAAAGCCTGAAAACAGGCACCACCATGGATCCAGTCAGCACCACATATTCAGACACATCAACAGCAAGCATCTCCGCACTCTACCGCGATCGCCGACGGACCGGAGACCGTGTCGATACTGCCGCTCTGGACGGGATGACAGCGAAAGCCCCACCGTCATCCGAGTCCTCCTCTTCCGACACCCAGCAGGGTATCCGGACCACGGAGAAAAACGAGCGGGAACCCATCACCTACGGACCGGATGGTCGCCGCACAGATGAAAAGAAGTCCTCTGCGGCTCAAGACGCCAGCAAAAATAACCAGACTACGGTTCCCGGCGCAACCAGCAAGCAAGATCCCCAAGTTCAGCAGGAGGTTGCCCGGCTGCAGTCCATTGACGCGAAGGTCAAAGCCCATGAGGCAGCCCACAAGGCAGCCGGAGGAACAATGACCGGTCCGGTTTCCTACACCTACACCCGCGGTCCCGATGGCAAAAGCTATGTAACCGGCGGAGAAGTTCCCATCAGTGTCTCACCCGGCAAAACACCCCAGGAAACCGCCAGCAGGATGCAGCAGGTTATCCAGGCGGCCTTGGCTCCTGCCGACCCATCACCCCAGGACCGCGCCGTGGCAGCCCAGGCAGCCTCTTTAGCTCAGCAGGCCCGTCAGGAGGAATCCGCCCCCACGACACCCGCTACCCCATCTGCGACCAGTGCCAATACGGCTCAGGCAGAATCGGCAAGCAAAACCATTTCACAAGCTTCCCGCAAAGCCTATGGAGATTCGGCCGTTACCGGTCTGCAGGAGCCATCAAATAACCGCCCCACAACGGGAAACAACTCCGATTCCATCCGTTCCACCATATCCTCTGCATATCCGGAAGCAAATCGCGCAAACGCTGCCGGAATCCCCTCTGCCACAATCGCCGGTTTCGACACGGCGCATCTGGTTTCCTTCCATGTCTGACAGGTTAATTTTAAGGAGTTGAGCATGTTTGGTTTTAGTATGGCTGATTGGATTTTTTGTGTCTTTATTCTGGTTGTGATTGGCACCTGCGTGATCATCAGCGCGATGATCCAAAAACAGAAAAGCACTAAATAAGCCTCGACGACACCGATATGAGTTGATTCCGGGCTATGGATTCGCCCCCACCTCTCCGTCATATACTTTTCGACTCCCCATCCTCCGCATCCAGGTTTTTTTGTTTTAGGCTCCCTCAAAATCGGCTATAGTGCATGCTATGGGCCGAATTCTGCTTATAGACGATGACCGGGGCTTTACCGACTTTCTTTCCGGCTATATCCATGACAATTATCCACTCTTGCAGGTAGAGATCTGCAACAATCCCCTGGCCGCACTGCAACGCATCAAAGCCGGTGGCTATGATCTGCTGCTCATCGACCTGGAGATGCCCTCCATGGATGGCCTCAAACTCCTGTTTTTTGCGACCCGGACCGGTATGGACAAAAACAGAATAGTCATCCTTTCAGGCAGGGATGCCAATGTGTTACATGATATTTGTCCCATGGGTACCTGTTTGGCGGTACTCAACAAATTTGAGGCTCGCCAGAAGGCGGTCCTGGATATGATTTTCAGGTCTCTTCATAAAAAAGCGGGTGGCGCCTAAGCGCACATCCCCCCACTACCACAAGGAGACACACCATGCTGAAGCGAATTGTTTACCTGGTCATGGCAGGTCTGACGGCGCTCTCCCTGAGCGGTTGTCTGGTTGCGGAAAGCACATACCTAAAAAAGGTTGAAGACGCTGACAATCTGACCAGGGAGTATGGCGATCTGAAGCTGAAGTATGAAAAACTGACCGCCGAGAATGCTGCGCTCAAAACTGAGGTAGCAACCGAGCTCAAGGACAAGCAGGAGCTTGAGCAGCTTCTGAAGGCAAAATCGGACACTCTTTCACAAAATATCAGTGAGCTGCGCCAGAAGGTTGCCACCCTGGAAGCAGAGAACAAGGAGTTGATGAAAGCCAAGGAAGAAAAGGTCAAGGAGGTCAGCAACACCTATGAAAAGCTGCTTCAGGATATGAAGAGTGAAATATCCCAGGGGCAGGTGACCATCTCCGAACTGAAGGGAAAACTGACTGTCAATATGGAGGCTGCGATACTCTTCGATTCAGGCAAGGCCGATGTCAAACCGGACGGCCTGACAATTCTGCAGAAGATGGTTGAAACGCTGAAGGGAGTTAAGGACAAGGCCATTCGAATTGAGGGGCATACGGACAACGTCACCATCGTCGGCGCGCTTACCCGCCAATTCCCCACCAACTGGGAACTCTCTGCCGCGCGGGCTATCAACGTAGCGAGATACCTGCAGCGTCAGGGGCTTGATCCGGCGGCGCTGTCTGCCGCTGCCTTCAGCGAGTATAAACCGGTGTCCGACAACAGCACCAAGGAAGGACGTGCAAAAAATCGCCGTATTGAAATAACCCTGGTGGCCAAGGACTGATGGCCAAGAAAAAATCCCAACAAAACCCGCCAAAACCGGTCGAATTCCGCACCACCCCCTTTAGCACCCTGAAGGGGGTGGCTGTTGCTACACCGCCCCCCCCCATACTGCCCCAGCCAGTGGAAACGCGGAAAGCACCGATTGCGGACGATACCGAACTGTTTCTGCAGGCAATGGAAGATGTCAAACAACTGAATGGCCGCACAACACTTTCCGCAAAAGCATCTCAACAGTCCCTGAAACCTGCCGCAACCGGGCGCGCCATAACCGAACGCCATCTAGAAAAAGAGCGTAGCGACAGCGAAGCCTTTGCCCAAGCCATCGGCCAACTCAAGCTGGATGTTACATTTTGCGATCAGACTCCCGAGGATGACGAAATCAAACCGCTGGGCGCCAACCGTTTACGCCAGCTGAAACGCGGCATCGTGTCGGTTGAACGCCAACTCGATCTGCATGGATTGACACGCGAGGAGGCCCTGGGGGCATTGCCCCGCTTTCTACAGAGTGCATCTGCTTATGGAGAAAAGGCCGTGCTTGTGATTACCGGTAAGGGCAACAACTCTCCCGGTGAACCGGTATTACAGCAGGCCGTGGTGGCATGGTTGCGGGATGCGGGAAAGAAACTGGTGGTGGAGTTTGCCCCGGCCCCGCGCGAGATGGGAGGAAGCGGCGCATTTGTGGTGTTTTTGAGGGGTTGAGTGTGTACGTACGTCATTACTGACGCTGCTTTCGTCAAAACAATGTGAGAAAACCGCTGATTCCGCACTTCAACGAGCAACGCACCCTACCTGTTCAGGTAGTGTGCGTTGTTATTATGTATCAGAAGGGATACCCCAGACCAACGAAAATGGCCGGTCCATCCCTCCCAATCCCCAAATCTACTCGTCCAACGATATTGGGGCGGACAATCGCTCGAAAACCAATCCCGGGATTAAGTTCAAAGTTATTGAAAGTAGCCTTGTCCAAAGACTTCATAACTGCCCCCATGTCCAGAAACGGAGCAATTTCCCAATCGGCGGTCACGTTAAAAATCTCCCAGCGGAAAAGCCGGATACGTTCCTCCAAGTTGCAGAGGAAGTAGCTGTTGTCGATAAAACGATTGCGACCATAGCCGCGCAGGGTGGTTTCCCCCCCCAGAATACTCTGCTCCAGAAAGGGTACATCATTCCCCAGTGTCTGGTTATACACAAAACGGAAGACCGTGATATAGCGGGCATTGTCCAGGGGGTAATACCCCTTTACCTCGGCTTCATAATGGCGGTAATCCGCAGCACTTCCCAAGGCCTTGAAGCTACCCTCCACCGACAGCTTCACATACCCGCCAAAGGTGGGGACATCCTTGTTGTCCAACGTGCTGTGGATGATGGACAACCTGGGCGCATGGGCAGTGAAACCGTTTATCCCCGGGACTGACAGCTCGGAAAATTTGTCCTTGATGTAGGGGACCTTGCTGACCGCTCCGTGCCTGATGGTAACATCGCGAAACCGGTCTCCCAGAACAATCTGAAAGAACTTGGCAAAATTGTATCCGGCGGAAAGATTGAACCCGACCTCATCGTTGGCATAGTTCGTCTCCTTCTGGAGCGGACTTTTTGCCTGAAAACCGAAAAAACGGGACGAACCGTCGGACAATTTGAAGACAAAAGCGTTGAGTTCAAGCTTCTTATCCAACTGGGTCGTGTCACGGATTTTGAATTCATAATCGTGGTTGACTTTGGATGATTGAGACAGGTTGAACTCCATACTCCGGTCGGGGGATGGATACAAAGCGCCGTACAGTGATGCGGTAACCCCGAAATTGGTATTATAGTTTACCTGGGGAGCAATCAGGGTGGTAATTTCATCGTTTTTGTTATGAAACAACAACGCTGACAATGCACCAAAAGTTATACCTTCATTGGGGCTGGAGGCAATTACCGGAAGGGGAACGGTTACCAGTTTTACTTTTTCGCCACAGGAGTCACAGGGCAAGAGCATCAGCTTTTCCCGGGGGATGTAACTGGTGCAGCCGCCAAGCAGGCCGACAAGCAGCAGCGCCGGAAAAAAGAATCTTTCAATTAGGTTTTTCAGCTGGTTATGTATATGTGTATAAGTCATAGCGTTTGTATGTATCATTCATGCTTGCCGGGTGTCAATAATGCACTTGAGTGATCGTGCTTGTCTCCTCTCCTCCGCTACGATATATTGAAAAAGCTTTTCTGATCAGCCAACGAATACAAGGTCCCCATGAAGCTTAATACCAAGCTCGTCATCATAATGATCTCACTTTTGGTTCTCACCATGCTGACACTTTTTACCCTCAACCAGTATGCCCAGAACGATCTTGTTAAAGAAATTCAGGAAAGCTCCCAGGAAATCTCAAAAGCTGTACAGATGAGTATAGAGGATTTGACCTCAGAAACCGAAACCTCGCGTCTGAACGATTATCTCCGCAAGGCACGGGAAAAAGGTATCAACGAAATCAACATCATAAATATTGAAGGGGAGATAGTTGATTCATCCGACCCCGAGAAGATCGGTAAAAAGCGCGAACTGAAAAAGCTGGAAAAGGGTATCCACATGGCGCCGAGAGTCAGCGGCGGGGCCAGCATCCTCTCCCAAAAGCCCTATGAGGTCATTGTGCCGGTCATAGTCGGCGACGAGCACCTGGGGTATGTACAGATCAACATGCTGCTTGATAATATTCGCGACCTGCAGCACGCCAACTTTATCCGACGATTATTTGCCACCGGCATGGTCTTCACGGTTGGCATAGCTCTGACCATCTTCCTGGCGCGTCGTTATACCGAGCCGATTCACAACCTGGTTGAGTATTTCAAACGCGTGTCGGCCGGTGACCTTTCGGTGACCATCCCCGTTGACAGTACTGACGAAATCGGCGACTTGGCTTCAGGTTTCAACAATATGGTTGAACAGCTTCGCGAGCGTGAAGCCCTGGAAAAACGGCTTTACGAAGCCGAACATCTCTCGCGGGTCGGCCAACTGGCCTCGGGCATCGCCCACGAAATCCGCAATCCTCTCAACTATATCAGCCTGGCCATCGATCACCTTAAAACTGAAATGCTTCCACAATGCACCGGAAATAGCGACGAGCTGGAAGAGCTGACCGACAAAATCAAGGAAGAGGTACGAAGAGCCAACTACATGGTGGTCAACTTCATGAACTATGGCCGCCCGCTCAAGCTTCGACGTACACACATCCCCTACACGGATGTTCTGGCTAAGGTGCTGCCGGTATTGCAGGGCCGTCTGTCGGAGCAGCAGATTGTGGTGGATCAGCAGATCCCTGCAGACCTGCCGCCGTTATGGGTTGATCAGGAGTTGCTCCGCAACTGCATCCTGAACTTCGTCAACAACGCCGCCCAGGCCATGCCGAACGGAGGAGTCATCACCCTGGGAGCGGCACATGAGCATGAACAGATTCGTCTGACCTTTTCCGACCAGGGCAAAGGCATCGCCCCAGACGATGTTGACAAGATATTCAAGCCCTACTTCACCACCAAGGACGTGGGCATAGGTCTTGGACTGGCTATCACCGAACGGATAATCAAGGAACATGGCGGCGCCATACGGGTTGAAAGCGCTTTGGAAAAAGGCACCACGTTTACCGTACTGCTGCCATTACACATTGAGATGAATGACAGTAGTTCGGAGAGTTCCGACACACCGAAAGCATGAACACACAAAGGCGCACCACATGAATAGTTTACAGAAATTCGGAAGCATCCTGGTTGTCGACGATGAAAAGGGACAACGGGATATCCTCAAACTGATCCTCAACAAAGAGGGCTATGAAATTGTTGAGGTGCCAGGGGTTCGCGAGGCACTTGAGCAACTGGACAAACGCGAGTTTGACTTGATTCTGACTGATCTTAAGATGCAGGGGCAAAGTGGGTTGGACTTGCTTGAAAAGGTACTGGCCGATGATCCCCAGCAGTGCGTGATCCTGATGACCGCCCACGGCTCGGTTGACTCGGCGGTGGAAGCCATGCGGAAGGGGGCCTTTGATTATCTGGAAAAGCCTCTGGAGCGTGAAAATCTGGTACTAACGTTGCACAGAGCCTTCGAACGCATTGGATTGGTGCATGAAAACCGGGTTCTGCTTAAACGCATCGCCTCGATCAAGACTATCCCCAGTATGCTGGGTGAACACCCAAAAATGGCGGAAGTTTTTCGCATCGTCGCTAAAATTGCTGCCACAAGTTCCACGGTGCTGATTGTGGGCGAGTCTGGTACCGGCAAGGAACTAGTAGCCAAGGCAATCCATGAAGGAAGCCAGCGCAAGGACAATCCCTTTATGGCCATCAACTGTGCCGCCATACCCGAAACCCTGATTGAAAGCGAACTGTTCGGCCATGAAAAGGGCAGTTTTACCGGGGCCAATGCCCGCGAATTCGGTGTATTCGAGGCAGCCAATGGAGGCACGGTATTCCTGGATGAAATCGGGGAGATGAATGTTTCCATGCAGGCCAAGCTGTTGCGGGCCATCCAGGAAAAGGAAATCCGCCGGGTGGGTGGCAAGGTCAACATCCCGCTGGACGTACGGATCATCTCGGCCACCAACAAGGAGCTGGAACAGGAGATAAAACGGGGAGGCTTTCGCGAGGATCTCTTCTACCGCCTGAATGTTATCCGCATCAACCTGCCGCCCCTGCGTGAACGGGGCAGCGACGTAAAAACTTTGGCAGAATTCTTTGTCAAAAAATACAGCCAGGCCACCGGCATTGCGGTGGAGGGTATTTCACGACCGGCCCTCAAACTGCTGATGAATTATTCCTGGCCCGGCAATGTGCGCCAGCTGGAATCGGTTATTGAACGTGCGGTGCTGATGGCCGAAAGCAACTACATCGAACCGGGCGACCTGCCGAATGAAATAACCGCCACCTCGCTCCTGTCCGGCGGTATTCCCTTTGACCTGCCACCTGAAGGGATTGACATAGAAACCTTGGAACGGGGGTTGATTATCAAAGCCATGGAGCGGGCGGAATGGGTCATCGGCAAGGCAGCGCCATTACTGGGAATGAGCTACAAAACCCTTCAGTACCGGCTGGAAAAATTCGGGATTGAGCGGCCGGAGAGGCGGGCAAGGTAATCTTGCAGCAGGTGTTGCAGCAACAGTAAGGGCTACTGATTGTCACCATTTGAAATCGCCAGCAAGAAACACACTAAATATTAATAGATATTCTGCCGATAGAGAGTACATGATAGTGTAAGTAGGTACGGGGGTAGTATTATGTCACTTACCGATTCCGAACGATTTGCAGCTACTGCAGATGCATTTGCGACGGCAAATACAGCAGCACAGAGTCAACGTGCGCAGATTGCCCAGTATGCCATCCAAAAGGCAGCCGGCTATCTTCAAAATAGCAATAACGATGCAGCCATCAAGGAGTTCAAGAAGGCACTGGCTTTTGACCCACAGAACACGACCGCCCACACCTACCTCGGCAAAATTTATCTCAATCAGGGAAAAACTGCTGAGGCCATCAAAGAATTTAAATCAGTCGTTCAGAATGATAGAACCTCGGTAACCGCACGCAACAATCTCGGCAATGCCTACCTCCAAGCCAAACAGTACACGAACGCTGAAAAGGAATTCAAGACCGCAGCCAAGATGGACCCGACACAGCCGCTGGCCGATTATACCCTGGGAATCCTCTACACCCAGACCGACCGTTTTTCAGAGGCCGAAAACCAATTCAACAAGGTAGCCAAAGTTTCTCCCCGTGATGGCAACGTTTTTTATGCCCTCGGATCCCTCTTCAACAAAACAGGTCGGTCTGAAGAGGCCGTAAAAAATTTGGAAAAGGCGCTTACCCTCAAAAAAGATTTTCCCAATGCCAACTTTGAACTTGGTTCCGCCTATGCCAAGCTCGGCAATACGGATAAAGCGGAAGAGCAACTGAGTATTCTTCAAACAAAAGACACGAATCTTTATAACAGCTTGAGCTCTCTCCTCAACACACCCAAAATGTCCTATATAGATTCATCCATGAACAATGGATTCAACCAGCTCCTTGGGCCGGGAACTCCCCTCTGGATGCTCGATCCAAGCTTGATGGACGCGAATGCCAGCAAAAAAGTCTCCGTTGCCATCGCGTTTAATAATGAAATGGATATTGCTTCAGTCATGAATCCCGCTAACTGGGAAATTTCCCGGGCCAAAAGCGCCGATGGGGGCTACTACAACAATTCCATGCCGACTAACACCGACCGCGAGGTCAGTATCCCCAAACAACCATTCTCCATTACCTACGACCCAACCACCAGACAAGCAAACGTTACCTTTACCGTACAGCAGAACGCTAATGGCGATGCCACCATCGACCCATCCCATTTAGTTTTCAAGTTTTCAGGCACGGATAAATTTGGGCGGCAGATGGACACTACTGGGGATCAGATTGACGGCTACGCAACAAATTCATTCTGACGAACTCCACCGGCTCTCGGATAAATATCAAAGGGGGTTCACACAAAGAATCCCCTTTTTACATTCTGTATCACCCAAATCTGGATTCTTAGTAACGTTTTATTGCAAATAATATGCGGCTATTGTAATAAATTTAGGTAGATAAAATCATATTCGCAACAATATCTTTGGGCGGGGAGCTGATATGAACCAAGTGGCGAATCAAGGTCTTGTCGTAATAGAAGGGCAGGCAACCTACGAGAGAATCGTTAGCTACATGCGTGAGGTGGAAACAGAAGAAGCGATCCGTCAAATCCAGAATTTCATCAAGATCTATCCTGAATTTGCCCAAGCCCATAACGATCTGGCAGTACTCTATTACCAAACGGGAAATGGCATGAAAGCCCTGGCCCATTACGAAAAAGCCCACAAGCTTGATCCGACCAACATTACCTATCGGAAAAACCTGGCCGATTTTTATTTTTTCGAATTGGAATGGGCTGACGACGCCATACGAGCCTACATGGATATTCTGAATGACGCCCCCTATGACATAGAAACATTGAACGCATTGGGCTCAATTTCACAACAAACCGGCCGGAACAAACAGGCTCGTCACTATTTTGAGCAAACTCTCAACATTGATCCCTCCAACAGCACGGCGCAGCAAGCCATGCAACAGCTCGGAACTCAAGTTTCGACCCAATACCGGATGGCTCGAATGTCAAGTCCAGTACTTCAGTTACAAGAAACACCGAAAGCATCTCTGGCTGAACTTTCCGCCGCGAACTACATTCAGGGCTTCACCACACCCTCCGGGCCACAAAAACCACAACAGACCCCCGAACAACTTTATCAGCACGCTCTTGATTTGGCCCAGTCGGGCAAAACAAGTGATGCTCGTAAAGCGTTGGAGGAACTGGTTTTCAGTCACCCAAACTTCGCTGTTGCCCATAACGACCTGGGGGTGTTGTACCAACAGGAAGGTGATAACACCCGTTCACGCTTTCACCATGAAGAGGCCGTGCGTTTACAACCGGACAACCTTAACTTTCAAAAGAATCTTGCTGATCTACTCTACATCGCTTTTTCAGAAACTGAAGAGGCCATGAAGCTTTATGTCAAGATTCTTGGCGACAATCCGAGGGATATTGATGTGCTCAAAGCAATAAGCCATATCTGTCTTGAAAACGGCAAGCTTGATGATGCACGTTCATTCCTTGAAAGCATCCTGATAATTGAACCATGGAACAGTGTTGCACGGGAATCCCTTACAAACATCGCCAATGTCGGAATGACTCAACAGGTGACGCCTGCCGCACACCCCAGCGCCGATGAAATACACGCCGAGGTACAAAAGTTTGTGCTGCACGACCGGCTAAGTGAAGCCCAGGCCATGCTGGAAGAGCTCGTCCATCACTATCCGGATCACGCCATCGGTCATAATGATCTCGGTGTACTGCGTTACCGTCTCGGCGACATCGAGGGGGCTCGTCGCGCCTACGAACAGGCTGTCGAACTGCAACCGACCAACAGCAACTTCCGCAAAAACCTGGCCGACCTCTACTTTGCCGAACTCGGCATGGTCGACGATGCCATAGGTATATACCTTGATCTTTTTCGGCTGACCCCCCGCGACGTGGAGACCCTGACCAGCTTGGGGCATATCTGTGCTTCAGTCGGTCGCCCCGAAGAAGCCAAAACGTTCTATCGCAGGGTACTGGAGATTGAACCATGGAATGCAGAGAGCAAGGCAGCGCTTCTGGGGCAGCCTTAGCTTTCATCTGAAACCCGCAAGCAATTTGAGAAAATTCATTCCTTGCAGTGTTGACGTTGCTACCAGCTTATGGTGTTCATGGGGAATGATCGAGCGCATCCATAAAAAGAATCGGACGCATATGAAGAACCTCTCCATTTACGACAAACCCTGCAACCGGAATGTCATAAACGATTCCCGGTAGATCCCAATTATCCTGGCGCCGCACTGTTTGTGTCAAAAAGACACTTACAACCTTGCACTGGCAACTCATGTCCTTGGCATTGCTGATGCTTATAACTTCTTTCACCGCAGACAGGTTGCGAAAAACACCTGAAAGCCCTGTTGTCATTTCATGGCGTTCATTGCGGGTATATCAACGATATCCGTCACTTGATCGAGCTCTGTCAGGCCAACTCAAATGAATTTCCGAATCAGACTTACGTGCTTGTTCATCACAATCCATTTGCGATTGAAGGACAATATGCGATTATTACCTATGCTCTGTTGATGCAATGACGTGGATTTCAACTTCGCATTTAAAAAGTTTGACTATTTACAAACCAGCAAGGGGTAAAGCCTTATGAAAGTAGTTATTTTTGCGGGTGGACTGGGAACCAGAATTTCGGAAGAATCATACCTTAAGCCAAAACCCATGATAGAAATTGGAGAAAAACCAATACTTTGGCATATTATGAAGATTTTCGAGGCTCAGGGCTTCAACGAGTTCATCATCTGCTTGGGATATAAAGGGCATATGATCAAAGAATACTTTATGAATTATTACGTCTATAACTCTGACGTAACCTTCAATCTTAATACAAACAGTTTTGAAATCCACCAGACTAACACCGAAAACTTTCGTGTAACACTCGTTGAAACAGGACTTAACACACAGACTGCCGGTCGCCTAAAACGAGTTGAGCACTATGTGGGTAAGGAGGATTTCATCCTTACATATGGTGATGGAGTTGCAAATATAAATTTAGCCGAGCTCGTTTCTTTTCATCGTAATCACGGGAAAATTGCAACGGTTACCGCTGTTCAACCAGCTGGGCGTTTCGGCCTGTTGGCAATGGATGACGATAACCACGTTTCAAGTTTTAAGGAGAAGCCGATTGGCGACGGTGGCTGGATCAATGGGGGTTTCTTTGTACTGCAACCGGAAGTATTCTCTTATATCCCCCCCGAAGCTGATCATATCGTTTGGGAACAGGGGCCGCTGGAAACACTTTCTCTCGAAAACCAACTGATGGCTTACAAGCACCACGGTTTCTGGAAATGTATGGATGCTGTTCGTGATAAAGAGGAGTTGAGTAACCTCTGGGAGTCAGGACAAGCAAAGTGGAAAATTTGGTAATGAACCGTTTTTATTGCAACAAAAAAGTATTTGTTACCGGTCACACCGGCTTCAAAGGTAGCTGGCTCTGTCTATGGCTCTCTCGCCTCGGCGCACAGGTAACCGGCTATGCCCTTGATCCTCCCACCAGCCCAAGCCTTTTTGAACTCTCCCGCATTAAGGATTTGCTCTGTTCCCATATTGCTGATATTCGCAATGCCGAAAACCTGTCGGCAATATTGCGTGAAGCGCAACCCGAAATTGTCTTCCATTTGGCCGCTCAACCGCTCGTACGCGACTCTTATAAGATCCCACTGGAAACCTATGCAACCAATGTGATGGGAACGGTGAATCTGCTGGAGGCCATCCGTACCTGCCCGTCGGTCAAGGCGCTCGTAAATGTTACCACCGACAAATGCTATGAAAACCGTGAATGGGTCTGGGGATATCGCGAGAACGATCCTCTGGGGGGGGGCGACCCCTATTCCAGCAGCAAGGCCTGCTCCGAGCTGGTAACTGCCGCGTATCGATCATCATACTTTAATCCGCAGACATACACGCAGCACGGAGTGGCCATAGCAACAGCCCGGGCAGGCAACGTAATCGGCGGCGGTGATTGGGCTGCAGACCGCTTGGTGCCCGACATCATCCGCTCTCTTCTGGAAGGTAACGTCGTTCGCATCCGCAATCCCCATGCTGTGCGTCCCTGGCAACATGTGCTGGAGCCTCTCAGTGGATATCTGACCCTTGCCCGACGGCTTTTCGAAGATGGTCTGGAACTTGCTGGCGAATGGAACTTCGGCCCACTCGACAGCGACGCCATGCCGGTTGAATGGATTGTTCAGCGAATATGCCAGCTCTGGGGTGAAGGATCTCGGTATGAAATTGATACTGACGCCCACCCCCATGAGGCTCACTACCTTAAGTTGGACTGTTCCAAGGCCAAGACCAAGATGGGCTGGCAACCAAGATGGAACCTGGATAAAGCGCTTGGATCCATCATCGAGTGGACACATCACTATCGGTCCGGAGACGACCTGAGAACTGTCTGTATGGAACAGATCGAAGAATATACCGACAGTCCATAACTATCCAACCGAGGGAAATATGAACGATTACAAGACACAAGAACAAAACTTGCGTCGACAAACCGTTGAAGCTGCTATTGCCTACTACAACCATGTTCACTCAGAAAAGAGGACATTCGCCATTGGCGACAAAATTCCCTATGGCGGCCGGGTTTTCAATGAGCGTGAAATCGCCAATCTTGTCGAAGCTTCCCTTGATTTCTGGCTCACTACCGGCAGGTTTGCCGAACAGTTCGAACGGGACTTCGCCCGATTCCTTAGTGTTCAGCACTGCTCGCTCACCAATTCCGGTTCATCGGCAAACCTGCTGGCTTTCGTGGCGCTCACCTCCCCAAAACTTGGCGATCGCCGCATTAGGCCGGGAGACGAAGTCATAACCGTGGCCGCCGGCTTTCCCACAACAGTTTCACCGATCATTCAGTATGGCGCCGTACCCGTATTTGTTGATGTGTCCCTACCAACCTACAATGCTGATATAGCACAACTGGATGCAGCCCTTTCGCCAAAAACCAAAGCCGTGATGCTGGCCCATACCCTTGGCAACCCCTTTGATCTTGCTGCGGTGAAGATTTTTTGTGACAAGCACGATCTCTGGCTGATTGAAGACAACTGCGATGCCCTCGGTTCGCGGTATTTCTATCGGGGTGACTGGCACTACACCGGCACAATCGGCCACATTGGCACTTCCAGTTTCTATCCACCCCACCATATGACCATGGGAGAAGGCGGTGCGGTGTACACAGACAATCTCCAATTGAAACAATTGGTCGAATCCTTCCGCGACTGGGGACGGGATTGCTCGTGCCCATCAGGCACGGACAACACCTGTGGCAACCGTTTCGGTCAACAGTTCGGCGAACTCCCCCTGGGATACGATCATAAATATGTGTATTCCCACTTTGGCTACAATCTGAAAGTAACCGACATGCAGGCCGCCATAGGATGCGCCCAACTTGAAAAATTGCCCGCTTTCATTGAAGCGCGCAAGCGCAATTGGACACTGCTGCGAAACGGGCTGGCCGATTGCGTTGAGCACTTCATTCTCCCCGAAGCAACAATGAACTCAGATCCGTGCTGGTTCGGTTTCCTGTTGACGATCCGCCAGGGGAGCGGTCTAACCCGTGAAAGCATAGTCAACCACCTTGAGAGTAACGGAATTCAAACCCGCATGCTCTTTGCCGGCAACCTGATCAAGCACCCCTGTTTTGACGACATGCGCAGAAGCGGAGCCGGCTACCGCGTCATTGGAGATCTTGCAATTACCGATCAGATCATGAAGCATACCTTCTGGCTAGGGGTTTATCCGGGGATGAATGAAGAGATGCTGGACTTCATCCTGAAAACTATCAAGTCCTTTGTGTCGTAACGCACTCATTTTAGCGAGGCAGTTAAATGAATAGAGTAATTCCGGAACCGCTTTTCATACTTGAAATGGCAAACAACCACATGGGCGACGTTGATCATGGCATTCGCATCATCCGCACCATGGGTGAAGTGATCAGAAAGTTTAATTTCAGCTGTGCATTTAAACTCCAGTATCGGGATCTGGATACCTTCATCCACCCCTCAAAAAAGGGTCGTGACGACATCAAATACGTCAAGCGGTTCTCTGAAACGAAGTTGAGCCATGATCAATTTCAGAGTCTTGTAGACGAAATGCATGCAAACGGATTCATTACCATGGCGACCCCCTTCGATGAGCCGTCAATGGATTTGATAAAGTCCCAAAAGCTCGACATCGTTAAGATAGCCAGCTGCTCGTTTAATGATTGGCCTTTGCTGGAACGGGTAGTCTGTTCCGATCTGCCGATCATCGCCTCCACGGCAGGGGCGAGCCTTGAAGACATCGACAGGGTGGTCAGTTTCTTTGTGCACCGCAATAAGGAGTTTGCCATCCTCCACTGCGTCGGTGAATACCCGACGCAGGATGACCACATGAACCTGTCTCAGATTGATTTCCTCAGAGCCCGTTATCCCGGAGTGCGTATCGGTTTTTCCACCCATGAGAACCCTGACAATGTTGACATAGTCAAACTGGCCGTCGCAAAGGGCGCCAGCGTTTTTGAGAAGCATGTGGGTGTACCCACGGCTAACTTCCCCCTCAACGCCTACTCAGCATCACCGGACCAGGTCAATAATTGGCTTGAAGCCGCCCAAAACGCCCATACCCTGTGCGGCATCGGTGGCCGAAGAGCAGATACTAATCCCGCAGAAACCGCCAGCCTCCGTTCTCTGCGTCGCGGGGTATTTGCCAAGCGGCCTGTTCAGGCAGGGAAATCGATTCTGCCGGATGATGTCTATTTTGCCTTCCCGCCCGAGGAAGGACAGATCACTGCCAACGATTGGTCGAAGTATGCCCAGTGTACCGCCACAAGCGCCATTGCCGCAGATGAGGCGATCACGTACGCTAATGCAACCTTGCTGAATCAGCAGAACAACGTACTGCACATCGTACAGAGTGTAAGGAAGCTGTTGAACGAGAGCGGCATAACCTTTCCCGGATGCACAGATCTGGAAATATCACACCACTATGGTATCGACAGGTTCTGGGAGGAAGGCCTGACCATGCTCACGGTCGTAAACCGCGCCTACTGCAAAAAACTCCTGATTGTCATGCCGGGCCAGAGACACCCCGAACAGTACCACAAGCAGAAGGAAGAGACCTTCCATGTATTGTATGGCAGTGTCCAAATGGAATTCGATGGCGTTCCCCAGACCTGCAATCCGGGTGATGTTGTCACGGTAGATCCCGGTGTACGTCATGCCTTCAGTTCGTCAGAAGGGGCTATCATCGAGGAAATTTCCAGCACTCACCTGCAGAACGATTCATTCTACACCGATCCGGCAATCAGCGAAAACCGCAACCGCAAGACACTCATCAGCTTCTGGATGGAATAACCATGGATACCTATCGTGTTTCTGATTACATAGCAGACTTTGTTGCAAATGAAGGGGTTGATCATGTATTCCTGCTACCTGGCGGCGGAGCCATGTATCTTGTGGATGCCATGGGCAAGAACCCTCGCCTGAAGGCTGTCGCCTGCCTGCACGAGCAAGCCTGTGCGATCGCTGCCGAGGCCTATGCCCGCATCAACGAAAACCTGGGGGTCGCGGTGGTTACGACCGGCCCCGGCGCAACCAATGCCATCACCGGCGTCGCCGGGGCATGGATTGAATCCGTGCCGATGCTGGTTATTTCCGGCCAGGTCAAGCGTCCCGATATGCTTAACGGCGCCCCTCTGCGACAGAAGGGGGTCCAGGAGGTCGACATCATCAGCCTGGTGAAACCGATCACCAAGTATGCCGTCACCATCAAGCGCCCCGAAGACATCCGGCTGGAGCTAGAAAAAGCCGTGCGGCTGGCTCGCAGCGGACGCCAGGGCCCCGTCTGGATCGATGTCCCCCTCGACATTCAGGGGGCGCCCATCGATCCAGTCTCCTTGCCGGGCCTTGATAACACCTGGTCCGACAATTCATCATCCGTGGAGCCTGAGACCATTGAGAGGATTTTCGAGCTCCTGCGTGGAGCAGAGCGACCACTCATTCTTGCAGGTCATGGCGTTCGCCTTTCCGGTGCATCCCGGATGTTCAAGGATCTGATCGAAGCCCTTGGGGTTCCGGTTGTCACCACCTGGAACGCCCTCGATCTGCTCCCCTACGCCCACCCCCTGCTGGTCGGCCGTCCCGGAGTTGTCGCCCTGCGCGCCCCAAACTTCGCCGTGCAGAACTGCGATCTCCTGATTTCCATCGGAAGTCGTCTGGATAACATCATAACTGCCTACAACCCGCGCGGTTTTGCCCTTGCCGCCCATAAGGTAGTGGTTGATGTGGACCACAATGAGATTGGGAAACTGGACATGGAGATCGAATTGAGCGTGGAATCCGATGCGGTGGTATTTCTTACCGCCATGCGGGAGAGAGCCGGTTCCCTGCCCCAGCTCGATATTTCAGGGTGGCGCGAACGATGTGCTGATTGGAAAAAGCGCTATGACATATCCAATGAAATGGTGTTCTCCTCCCATGGAGAGATCAGTCATTTCCAGGCCATGGACGCCCTGTCCGATGCCATACCCGAGGACACCCTGATCAGTACCGGCAGCTCCGGACTGGCAGTCGAGGCTTTTTACGCGGTTTTTCGCAACAAACCGGGACAGCGGGTATTTCTTACCTCAGGACTCGGCTCCATGGGGTATGGCCTCCCCGCCGCCATCGGCGCCTGTTTCGCCAACGGCTGCAAGCCGATGGTGGCAATCGAGAGTGACGGCAGTCTCCAGCTCAACATCCAGGAACTGGCCACCCTGCGGGCCTTCAACCTGCCGATCTGCCTGATCATACTGAACAACTCAGGCTATGCCTCCATCCGCAACACCATGCGCAACTATTTTTCCGAACGCTATGTCGGCACAGGACCCGAGGCCGGTCTATGGCTGCCTGACCTGGAAGAGCTTGCCCGCACGTATCAAATTCCCTTCCGCCGCATCAGCGATGCGACTGAACTGGGTTTACTACAGGATGTGTTGGCAGCCCCCCGCCCCCTGCTGGTGGATCTCCGGCTTACCCCCAACGAAGCACTTGCACCCAAGGTGGCATCCATGCCGCAGCCGGATGGTTCGATGATCTCCATGCCGATGGAAGACATGAGTCCGCTGCTTGCGCTCAACGTGCTCAAGGCCGAGATGATTGTCCCATTAAGCGATGCTTCTCTGCGCTGTTCACGATGACCATGAAGAATAGCCGTACCTATGATGCGATCATATTCGATCTTGACGGCACCCTGATCGACTCGTCCCCCAGCATCCTGAACTGTTTCGGCCACGCTCTGAGTGAGGCGGGCTTGCAGCCGCTAGTCCCCCTCAACGATTCCCTGATCGGCCCTCCGCTACGACAGACCTTGATCAACCTGACGGGGTTGACCGACAACTCCCTGCTGGATCGACTGGTTGACGGTTTCAAGGAGTGTTACGACACCGTAGGCTACAAAGCAACACAGGTGTATAATGGGGTTGAAGACATGCTTGGCCATCTGGCGGAATGTAACATACCCCTGGCGATTGCCACCAACAAACGCCGCGTTCCGACCATGAAGATTCTGGAGCATCTGGGGTGGGAGAAGTATTTCCGCATCGTAGGAACGCTGGATACACCACTGCCGCCTTACCGGAGCAAGGCCGAGATGATCGGTTCCCTGCTGCGGAAGCTGGAGGTCGAAGCGGAGGTGTCCCTGTATGTAGGCGACAAACGGGAGGATGGCGAGGCGGCTGCGGCTAATGCCATGCCGTTCTGCGCCGTAGGCTGGGGCTATGGGGAGTGGAATCGGGTGCTGCTCCCCGAGGAATGGCGGCTGATGGAATCTGCGGCTGATCTGGTGGCTCTGCTTTCCGGGACCCCCCTTCAAGTGGGTAACGGAGCACGTCCCATCCCAACGCCGACAACGGACAAGGTGAACATGTGAATACGAAAGATGCCATCGCAACCCTCGTCGCAGCGATCCCGAATCCATCGCTGGGCCTGCCGGACGATGTTTTTTATTATGTCAGCCGCACCACTCCACTGGTGAACGTCGACCTGCTGATAAAGGATGAACTTGGCCGAACCCTCCTCTCCTGGAGAGACGACTCCTATGCTGGGACAGGCTGGCATATACCTGGCGGGATCGTCAGATTCAAGGAAACCCTGGAAACACGAGTGTCAAAAGTTGCCGAATCGGAAATCAGGACATCTGTTCGCTTCGATCCAGCTCCGATTGCCATTCAGCAATTTATCCACCAGGAACACGAAATTCGTGGTCACTTCATCTCGCTTTTGTACAACTGTTTTCTTTCCGGCACATTCCAACCGGACAACGCTGGCCTTTCTCCCGAGAACAGGGGGTATCTTGTCTGGCATGATTGCTGTCCGGAGAATTTGCTGCCAATTCATGAGGTCTACAGGAAATATATTAACGACACGTCTCAGCGAACACTAGGCATCTGACCGAAGAACAACCGAAATGATTTTCAACACCAGCACCGCCACACCGAAAGGGGCATTTAAGTTTATGAAAACCGTTAATTCAAGAGATGAAAAGAGCAAACGGAATCTTCTCCACCAAGAAAAGCCCTATGTATATGAAAAGATCATGAAGTTTGATGAAAAAGTCCGGCGCGGCGAGAGCATCGCCATCATCCAGCTGCAATACAATTATGCCTGCAACATGGTCTGCCAGCACTGCTCCATCAAGGGGTTGCAGGATCAGAATAACGAAGCGAAGCGCAAGATGACGCCGGCAGATGTTCGGGAGCTGGCCCGTCAGGCGGATGAGCTGGGACTCGCCCGTTTCGAGATCAATGGCGGCGAGCCGTTCGTCAATACGGATTACGATGAAATCGTCGCGGCGATCGACCCGCAGAAATTCTACATAAACAGCGTGACCAACGGCTGGCTGCTGGATGAAAAACTGGCCCACCACCTGAAGGCGATCGGCGTGGACCGCATCCAGATCAGCGTCGACAGCCTGAATGCCGAAGAACACGACGAATTCCGCCAGCGCAGGGGCTCCCATGCCCGTGCGCTTCAGGCGGTCGAAGCGGCCCGCAATGCGGGGCTGGCTGTTTTCGTCAGCACCGTGGTCACAAAGCAGCGCCTGTATTCCGATGAGTTCATTGACTTCATCAAATTTTTCAACGGGAAGGATATCGGGGTGTTTTTGACTTTTGCCAAACCGGTCGGAGCATGGCAGGGGAAATATGACATGATGGTCAATGATGAAGACCTGGCCTATGTGAAGGAGTTGGAAACCAGACACAAGATCTTCAGTCACCTGACCCCGTCCTACGGGCTGAACCTGGGGTGCACGGCTGTGAAGGGCATGGTCTGCGTCACACAGTACGGCGATGTCATGCCTTGCCAGTACATCTTTGTCTCCCTCGGCAACATCTTCGAAACACCCTTGAAAGATATCATCCAGAAGGGACTGAGCATCAAGTGGTTCGGTGAACACGTTGATGATTGCCCCATCGCCAATGACAAAGATTTCATCGACAAATACATTGCCGGCCGCGTGTACGACAAGCCCCTGCCGGTGCCATGCGACGAGGTTTTCACCGAAGAGGACAGGACAAATAAATCATTCAAAGAGTCGCTCTAGGCCCTGCGGTAAAGGAACACCATGACTGCAACAATCATTTCCGGAAACGCCCCCGGCGGGGCTCGCACAAAACTCGCGGATGTCCTCCCCCTGAGGACGCCGTACGTGGTGCAGATGTTTCCGATCTACGCCTGCAATTTTACCTGTGAATACTGCTTCCATTCCGTGCCGAGACATGAGCGGGGCTTTGTCTCCGATTGGCCGGTCATGAAGCTCGACCTCTACAAGAAATGCATCGATGATCTGGCGCAGTTTGAAGATCAGCTCAAGGTGCTGCGCTTTGTCGGCATGGGCGAACCGCTCCTGCACAAGAACATCGCCGAAATGATCGCCCATGCAGTTGATCGAAAAGTCGCCCTGCGGGTCGAGATGCTCACCAACGGCTCACTCCTAACCCCCCGCATGTCGGACGACTTGATAGCCGCCGGGCTCTCCCGTCTGGTCATTTCCCTGCAGGGCATCACCGGAGAAAAATACCGACGGATCAGCAACGTGGAGATCGACTTCGACCAACTGGTGTCCAACATCGAATATTTTCACCGCCGGAAGAGCGATACACATGTTTATGTCAAAATCGTCGACTATGCACTTGACGAGATTGAGACCGCCCAGAAGTTCTACGAAATCTTCGGCGATATCTGCGACTCGATGGCCATCGAGAACGCCGTACCAATCATGCCGGGGGTCGACTACGACAAGGTGCTGAATAACCCCGATGGAAGTGCGACCCAGTTCGGCCTTCCGGTTTCGTCGATCCAGGTCTGCCCGCAACCCTTTTTCACCATGCAGGTCAATCCGGACGGCAAGGTAGTGCCCTGTTACCAGATCGCCTATCCGGGGATCATGGGCGATGTCAACCACCAGACCCTCCAAGAGATCTGGAACGGCCCGGCTTACACGGAATTCCGGCGCGCCCTGCTGAACGGCCGCGCCACGGCCAACGAGGTCTGCGCCCACTGCAATTTCATCAAGTATCGCCTGTTCCCCGAGGATGATCTCCAGGAAGCCGCTGAGCGACTGAGGGGCGTGTATTGATGAGGGTCGTCATCCTGGGGGCAACCTCCCATATCGCCAAGGGGCTGATCGACCGGTTCCTGCAACGGGGCGGGCAGCAACTGTGTCTCTTTTCCCGGTCGCCGGACAACGTCCGGCAATTTCTGGAGAGCATCGGCCAGGTGCAGGCGGAGGGTGTCACCATCTGCGGCGACTATCGTGACTTTTCGGACGGTTGCTACGACGTCATCATCAATAGTATCGGAGTTGAAACTCGCAACAGCCACAACTGCGACTTCACTCGCTACTTCACGGTGACCGAAGAGTTCGACAATCTGTCCATCAACTACCTGAAAAATCACAACCCCAATGCGCTCTATATCAGCTTCAGTAGCGGTGCCGTATACGGCCGGGGCTTTTCGGAACCGGTCGATGAGTTTTCACGGAACTGTCTGCCGGTCAATCAGCTCCAGCCGGAGGACTATTACGGGATCGTCAGGATTCATGCCGAGGCCAAGCACCGTGCGCACCCCGATCTCAGGATTATCGACCTACGGATATTTTCCTATTTCAGCCGCTACATCAACCTTACTGACGGCTATTTCATCACCGATGTCATGGAGGCGATCCTGAACGACACGCTCCTAATCACGGATAGCAACAACATCGTCCGTGACTACCTCCACCCGGATGACCTGTTTTCCATGATTGTTCGCTGCATCCAGGCCGGCAGGATAAACCAGGCCTTCGATGTCAGCAGTATCAGCCCGGTGTCGAAGCGGGAGATTCTGGAATATTTCACATCGGAATACGGCTTACGCTATGAGAGCAGACGCAGCTCCTTCAACGCCAGCGCCACCGGCGCGAAAACCAACTACTACTCGACCTGTAAACAGGCGACGAGGATTGGTTACATGCCCAGACACAGCTCAATGGATTCCCTGAAACTCGAATCCGAACTCATCTTGTCTCGCTGTCAGCATTCCCGAAAGGAACTTGTCCAAATATGAACACTGAACCGACTCTGAACGACACAGGCAACCCCCTGATAAGTATTCTTGTCTATAATTACGATGGAAAATATTTGAGGCAGTGCCTGGAGAGCATCTTTCAGCAGGACGATCTGACGAATTTTGAAGTGATCCTGATCGACGATGCTTCTAAAGATGGGTCATGGGAAACGGCGCTGGAATTCGTCGATCGTCACCCAAATATAATCACGATTCATAGGAACAGGATTATCCTGGGGCATTCCGGGAATTTACGCAACTGCCTGGTAATGGCCAAAGGTGAGTTCTGCACCGTTCTCACCAACGACATGGCTTTCCTGCCCGGGTATGTCAAAAGTTGCGTAAAACACATAAGAGCCGATCCTTTCGCGAGATTCGGCTTGGTCTGCCGGGCAGATGACCCTTATATCCTGACACTATCCCCGGCAGTGCCACTTCCGCTACCGATTCCTTTTCCAAGCATTTCAAAATCACCCCTGGTGAGCATCCTCTGTTACAACTACAATTACGGTCGCTATCTCCGACAGTGCCTTGAGAGCATCTTTACCCAGACCTACGAAAATTTTGAGTTGTGCTTTTCTGATAATGCTTCAACGGATGAATCGTGGGAAATTGCCCTTGAATTCGCGAAGAAATATCCCGAAAAGATGCATCTGACCCGCAATCGCAAGAATTTTGGTCCGGATGCCAACTTTGCAAACTGCTACAGGACGATGCGGGGCAAATATTTCGTCAATTTCTGCTCCGATGACGTCCTGGCGCCGGAATACATAGAGCGCTGCGTAAATGCGCTTGAAACGCATACCAATGCGGGAATGGTCATTGCCAATCGCGCAATTATCGACGAAGACGGCAAACGCACCGATGAAGCACCCTTCTACAACCAATCCTGCATTATACCGGGCGAAGAACAAGCGGCGGTCTACATGATGGCCGGAATCAATCCGAGTGTTTCTCAAATTATGTACCGGCGCGATGTTGTCCATGGAAGGACTAATACAGGCGCATTAGGCGCCAGATATTATGGGACGCGCATATTCGATTTCAATATCAGCACCGATTTTGACGTCGCCTACATAAAAGAGCCGCTGCTGCTGCACCGCATCCATTCCCAGAGCGACACCAGCCAGGCAGACGCCAACCTGATGCCGATTGTCGGGTTATACGTACTGAATCACCAATTCGCCGACATCGCCTCGGTCAGAAATCTGACAAAGGTCACCGGGCGCCTGCCCCAGTCCATCGACAAGCTGGCCAATTTGGCCGTCCGCTACAGCGTGCGCTCTTTGCTGGCAAAGGACGAACGGACCTCGCGGAGATACTACCACCTGGCCATGGCCATGAATCCTGGGCTAGCCGACGAACCCACCTGGCAGAAGCTTCAACAATACTGGACAGCCGATCCACGGTTGAAATTGCAGATACTGGCGGAGCTGGAAAGTTCCGACAACCTGGCGGCGCGGACCGTTTCGTACGATCCGCCTGCCGGCAGCACCCCAATATGAATAATGAATCAATGCGCCCAGGCTACGTCCCGCTGAACAGCGCGTCAAAAATTTGTCTGTTTGGCGTCGGAGTTTCACTGAGCGATTGTTACCAACAACTGATACAGTCGCTTGGGCGGAAACCGGACTACCTATGTGACAACTCGCCCGGGAAATGGGGCCGGCAGTTTTGGGGAGTAAGCTGTATTTCACCCGAAGAGCTGGGTCGCTTGGGGGAGCGGATCGCTGTCATCATCACCGTAAGGAGATACGAGGATATCCATCTTCAGCTCTCGGCCCTGGGATTGAAGGAAATTTTCGTGGCCTGCTTCGACCGGGCCTACGACATTGTCGGCGGCATCCATCGCCTTGGAGATGAACAGCTGGCCGTATCGCACGAGTCGTTCGTCAACCCGGTCCGGGGGAGGTGGACCCTGATTACTGGAGCCGCCCGGGGAATCGGCCGTCAGATCGCCCTGGGGATGGCCGGACTCGGCTCCAACATCATCGCGCACAGCCGCCAGATCGCCCACACACGGGAACTGGCCGACTCCTGCGCCGGCCTGGGGGTCGAGGTACTGCCTATTGCCGCCGAGCTTGGCGATCCGCAAGAGGTAGAGGCACTACTGGATGACCTGGAAGCCAATTTTCCTCCCATAGATCTCCTGTTCAACAACGCCGCGATATCGCTCCCTTGCGGTGCCGATCCCTGGAACATTGCATCGGCTGATTTCCAGGCCCATTTCAGCATCAATACCATCGCGCCGATCCGGATCTGCTATCGCCTGATTCCTGCGATGATGCGGCGGGGTTTCGGACGAGTGATCAACATTTCCAGCACTATCCAGAAACGACCGGGTGAAATGGCCTATGCCTGCAGCAAGGCGGCCCTGAACAAGTTTGTCCATGATCTGGCGCCCAGCCTTGAGGGTACAGGAGTGATGATGTCGCTCGTCTGCCCAGGCTATGTAAGGACGGATATGGGAGGTCCCAACGCGCCCTATTCCGTAGAAAGTGTGATCCCCGGTGCTTTGCTGGGTGCCGTGCTTGATGGAGATATCAATGGCCGCTGGTTTATCGCTCAAGACTATGCCGGCCTGGATCTGCCAACGGCCATGAAGAAGGCAAAATTCTATTACGCCCAAGATCAAGAGGTTTGAATGATGACAAAAGACCCCTTCCAGCCGGATGATATTGTCAAGAGCTGCTGCAAACTGGAAAGCGGACTGAACCTGAGCATCCAGGGAATTCGAGCATGCACCCGCGGGGCCCTGATGCCGCCACTGTTCTGCAGCGCAGAAGATGTCGTCCAAGGAGTGGTGACCAAAGATTTTATTGTTGCCAAGAGGAAAGAATATATCCGCATGCTCAACGACGACCAGAGCGAGATGGACTGCAAGCAGTGCCTGATGGTCGAGCAAAAGCGCTATGGCGACATCTCCTTTTCCCGCCTGGGGCATGTTGACCTGCAGCATTACAGCATCTGCAACCTGCGCTGCTCCTACTGCGCCTATACCCGCGACAACATGCATTATCCGGCGCAATACGACGCCCTGGCGGTGCTGAACGTCTTTTCGGCCGACGAGGTCGAGTGGAACGCCCACGTTGATTTCGCCGGTGGCGAGCCGACCCTGCTGGAGAACCTGGAGGGGTATCTGGAGTTCTTCCGCAACCGCCGAATCCGGGTGCTCATGTTCACCAACGGGGTCGAGTTTCACCAGGCCATCTACGACGGGCTGGCGGATGGGTCGATCTACATCGCGGCAACCTCGGTGGATGCCGGCACGCCATCAACCTACAGGGCTTTGCGGGGACGCGACAGCTATCTGCAGGTGCTGGAAAACCTGAGCCGCTACGCGGTGGCCGGGAGCAAGGGCAAGGGGATGCTGGCCGCCAAGTATATCTTTTGCGAATCCAACTACGGTGATGACGATATTGCCGGATTTGCCTACGCCATGCTGGCGCTGCGTCCCCAGCAGGTCTGGCTGACCTTCGACTTCGCCCCAATGTTCCTGCGCCAGGCCGACCGTGACTGCGCTCCGCAGATCGAGGCCTATGCAAAGCTGTACCTGCTTCTCAGGAAACATGGACTTGAGCCCTTTCACTACTACAAGGAAGCCATCGCAACCGTCAGCCAAGAGGGTAAGAAGATCATGGACCGGCTCTTGTCAGCCATCGATCGGCATGGCACGACGGTGCCGCTGGGCAACCCCGATCTGGTGCTCCGGGATTTCCGGTCTGGAGACCAACCGGAGCAGGGCGAGCCGGAGCGATTCACCTGCGACCCGCTGTCGCTGACCACACATGACGGAAAATTGACACCCTGGTCCCTGGAAGGCAAACGTGTCCTGCTAGTGCCGGCCTGTCCGGCGACCCAGAAGCTGCTGTCCGACCGGGAGATCCAGCGGGCGGACTGGATCGGATTTATCGACCGCAACCCGATCCAGCAGGGTAAAACGCTGGATGGCCGCACCATTTACGGCTACGAAGACATCCCGGCGGTCGCCGCCGATGTCATCCTGGTGGTCCCGCCGGAGAAACACCGCAGCGAAATCCTTAAGGCAATCTCCCGAAACATGGGGGCTGGCACGCAACTGGCAGAACTCGCCTAGTTGCGACTGTCGCACGGAAACGGGACGGCCATGGATTCCGATCAAAGGGTACCTGAATGAATTACTTGCTCGTCATGCCGAAAAAGCTCTCAACCGGCGCCAACACCACCTCGATTATCTTTCCCCTGGGTATCGCCTATGTATCGGCAGCCCTGAAACAGGCCGGCTTCGCGGTGTTCACCGCCAACCTGGATTTCCCCGAGGGAGACACCTTTTCGGTATTGCAGCGGATGATGCTGGACAACGACATCCATGTCGTCTGTACCGGCGGCCTCAGCCTCGATTGTCACAAGATCAAGGATGTGATCGACAGCGCCCGCCGAATCAATCAGCAAATCATCACGGTAGTGGGTGGCGGGATCATCAGTTCCGATCCGGAAACGGCGATGAACGTGCTTGGCGCCGACATCGGGGTCATCGGCGAGGGAGAGGTCACGCTCTGCGAACTGGCCTCCGCCCTGGACTCCGGTGAGACATACGCCAACGTTCCCGGTCTGATCTATCGTGGCAGCGACCGGAAGCTGGTTACGACACCCGCGCGGATGGAAATCGCCGACCTGGACAGCATCCCGTTTCCCGACTATGACGGCTTCAACTATGGCCAGTGGGTCACGTATTTCGGCGGGGCCGGCGTGCTGCTGTCCGACCGCTCCTGTCCATTCCGCTGCACATTCTGTTTCCACCCCACCGGGGAAAAATACCGCCAGCGCTCACTGGAGAATATCTTCGCGGAAATCGAGTTCCAGAAGACACACTTCCAGCTGACCAGCATCGGGCTGACCAGCGAGCTGTTCGCCACCACGCGAAAACGGATACTGGATTTCTGCGCCGGGATACGGGGCTACAACCTGGCCTGGAGCTGCTGCCTGCGCGTGACCGATGTCGACGCGGAACTGCTTCAGCAGATGAAAGAAGCGGGATGCAACCTGGTTTGCTACGGGCTGGAGAGCGGAGACGACTCGATCCTGAAGAGCATGCGCAAGGGGATCACGGTCGACCAGATCGAACGTGCCCTGGACCTGAGCTACGCAGCCGGGATCTCCACCGAAGCCTCGAACTTCATCTTCGGTGATATCGCCGAGAATGCCGAAACCGTCGCAAATACAATGAAACTCTGGTGGAAGTACAACAACAAGACCCACATCAACCTGAGCCTGATCCAGACCTACCCGGGCACCCATCTGTACGAACATGCCTGCTGGAACGGGATCATCAGCGACAAGGAGCAGTTTCTGCGCGACGGTTGCCCGATCGTCAATGTCTCCCGGTTGAGCTCCGCCGAATTCCACGACCTGACCTCGCTGATCACCGAGATGCGGATGCACCCCCATGTGCCGGCGGAATCGGTGCGGATCCTGGATATCAGCGAGGATGGCCAGTGTACGACCGAATTCGTCTGCCGCAAGTGCCGGACAAGCAACCGGGCGGTGGTCTGGTTCTGGTTCACCGAAATCTGCCACTGCGCCGCCTGCGGGATAAAAAACGAGGTCGCCCCCTTCCGGGGGGCCACCGTCAACCAGAGTCGGTTTTTTGACAATCTGCCGGGGGATGGGGCCGTCGTCCTGTGGGGCGCCGGCGGGATCTACTACAAGCTCATGCAGCAGGTCAGTGGCTTAGCCGGCGAACGGTTCCAGCTGGTGGATGCCAACCCCGAGCAGCAGGGGCTGGTGATCTGCAAAAAGATCGTTCACCCCCCCGAGCTGATCGCCAGCAGCGGGATAACCACGGTCATTATCACCGCCCTGAGCCGTCAGCATGAAATCCATGCCACCCTGGTCGAACGCTTTCCATCGGTGAACATGATCCTGATCCCCTCGTTCAGGCTAACCACCAACGGGATCGTGCCGTTCCTGGAGCCATTCGGCCCGGACGCTGTCCCGGGGGCCACGCCATGAATTTTTTGCTGGTCATGCCCAAGAGCCTCGGCACCATCGACCACTTCAACATATTCCCGATCGGCCTGGCCTACGTGTCAGCCAGCATGAAACGGGCCGGCTTCGCCGTGTTTACCGCCAACCTGGACTACCTGGAGGGCGATACCGCAGCCCTTGTGCGCGGCTTGCTGACGGAGCATGCCATCGACGTCATCTGCACCGGCGGCCTCAGCCGGGACTGCGCCAAACTCAAGGAGGTCATTGACGCGGCTCGCGCCGTCAATCCCCGGATCATCACCGTCGTGGGGGGGGGAATCATCAGTTCCGACCCGGAACCGGCCATGCGCGTCCTGAATGCCGACATCGGGGTTATCGGCGAAGGCGAGGTCACCATGTGCGAACTTGCCCGCGCCCTGGAAAACGATCAACCGATCGACGCTGTCGCGGGGCTAATCTACAGGGATGCCGCCAATTCTCTGGTTATCACGGCGCCGCGGGCGGAGATCGCCGATCTGGACGGCATCCCTTTCCCCGATTTCGACGGCTTCGGCTACGGCCGCTGGGTGGCCTCATCCGGGTCCGGCCTGGTGCTGACCGACCGCTCCTGCCCGTTTCGCTGCACGTTCTGCTTTCACCCGACCGGGGAAAAGTACCGCCAGCGCTCCTTTGACAGCATCTTCGCGGAAATCGACCACCAGGTACGCCAATACGGCGTGACCTGCCTCGGCCTGAGCAGCGAACTGTTCGCCACATCCCACCAGCGGGTGGCCGAGTTCTGTAAGCGGATCAAGGGCTACAACCTGTCCTGGAGCTGCTGCCTGCGGGTCTGCGACGTGGATGCCGAGATGCTGCGGCTGATGAAGGAGTCCGGCTGCCTCAACGTGGTGTTTGGCCTGGAGAGCGCCGACAACAGCATCCTGAAGAGCATGCGCAAGGGGATCACCGTCCGGCAGATCGAAGAGGCGCTTGAGCTGACCTACGCGGCGCGGCTGATGATCGAGGGGGGCTTCATCTTCGGCGACATCAACGAATGCCGGGAAACCGTTGCAAACACCCTGGCGTTCTGGCAGCGCCACACCGGCCGGCACTACCTGAACCTTTCCATGATCTCGGTGTTTCCCGGGTCGTTCCTCTACAGCCACGCCTGCGACAACGGCCTGATCGGCGACCGGGAGCAGTTTCTCCGTGACGGCTGCCCGCTCGTCAACGTGTCCAGGCTCGACGCGACCGAATATCACGCCCTGCGATCGAAGGTGGCCGAGCTGCGCTTCCACCCCCATGTCCCGGCCGGTTCGTTCGAGATCGAATCGATCCGACCGGACGGAGAGTGCCGGATCGACTATGCCTGCCGGGCCTGCGCGACACACAGCGACACCAGGGTGCCATTCTGGTTTGGCCAGGAGGTGCGCTGCCCCGCCTGCGGCCTGACAAACTTCATCGACCCCTTCCAGAAGGCGCTGCACAACCAGGATGCCTTCCTGGCCGCCCTGCCGACCGACGGCGAGATTGCCCTGTGGGGGGCCGGAGGGATATTCTACAAGCTGTTCCAGAAGTATGACCTCCTCGCCGCGCAGCGTTTCCTGCTGGTGGACGTGAACCCGGCCCAGCAGGGTTTGTCGATCTGCGGGAAAGAGGTGCAGGCGGCCGATGTCATCGTGCGGAAACGGATCGAAACGGTCATCATCACCGCCCTGAGCCGCAAGGCTGAAATCCATGCCACCCTGACCGCCACCTTCCCTTCGGTGCGGCGGATCCTGGTTCCAACGTTCGACATCACCCCCGAGGGGGTTGTGCCGCGGCTGCGGACGGTCGAACCGACATGACGCTTCATGACTCCATATACTCGACAGGCAGGCTATGAACACACTTACGCAACAGATCGTTGGCCGGATCGCAGCAGCCGAGACGAAACCGGATTTTTTGGAGGCCCTCTTCCGGGGCCATCGCCAGGCAGCCCTCGACGGTGCTCCGGTGGTGCTATTCGGCGCCGGGGGGCTGGGGGCCGAACTCTGCGCGACCCTGCGAACCCATGGTGTCAGCCCGGTCTGCTTCTGCGACAATGACGACACCCGTAAAGGTGGCGAATACTGCAACATTCCGGTGATCACCTATCAGGAGCTGCAAGATTCCCATCGCAGCAGCCTGATCATCATCGCCTCCCACAAATACCTGGCCCCCCTTACGGACCAGCTGCTGCGTAGCGGATTCGTCAGCGACCGGGTACTCTGCCAGCAGTCTGATCCCATTACGCCGATCCTGTTCATGTATGCCATGATCGGCAGCCAGTGCCTGATTGCCGGCTACCGGATCGAGTGCGGCGAGCGAACCGTCCTGGACACTTACCGAGAGCACGAACAGGCGGTTCTCGCTGCCTACAAGCTGCTGTCGGATGAGCACTCGCAGGAGCTGTATATCGCCAAGCTGGCGCTGATGGCCTCCAACGGGAATTTTGAACTGTTCCAGGATTTTATCCGGAACTTCAGCCAGCCGGTGCTTCAGTTCGGCTTCGGACATTACGAGGGCACCCCAGAGGACTATTTCTATTTCAACAACGATGTCCTGACCCTGTCACCCGACGAGGTCTATATCGATGTCGGGGCCTATGACGGCGACACGGTTGCCACCTTCGTGGAGGCCTGCTCCAGGGCGCGGGTCGAGTACCGGAAAATCCACGCCTTTGAACCGGATCCCCACTGCTACCAGGCCTTGCTGAAAAACACGGCCGGCTATCAAAATGTCGTCTGCCATCCGGCAGGGGTCTGGTCCCACTCCCAGATGCTGCGCTTCAGCACCTCAGACACCGGCATCCATGATCAGGCCGGCACCATTGATCATTCGGGGAATATCGAGATACCGGTGGTCAGCCTGGACGAGGCGCTACCGGGTGAAAAGGTCACCCTGATCAAGATGGATCCGGGCGGCAACGTGATCCCGGAAGCGGTCAGGGGCGCGGCCGGCATCATCGCCCGTGACAAGCCCAAGCTGGCCCTCGGCGCCTATCATTCCGTCACCTCCATGTTCGAGATCCCGCTGCTGCTGCATGGTATCTGCCCGGCGTACAAGTTGTATTTGCGCCATAATACCTATCATCTGTGCGATACCGATCTGTATGCGACACTCTGAGCAGCAGAGTTGCAGCACTATTCTAAGAGGATGTGGTGACCATGACAGCTTCAAGACTACCCATAGCTAACGGGAATGACATTCTGGCCAGGCTTGCTGAGTGTGCCGGCAACCATGGCGACAGCGGTTTTCTGCGCTCACTCTTCGGGGATTTCACCAAAGCGGCCCTGAACGGCACAACCCCGGTTGTCCTGTTCGGCACCGGAGCGGTCGGAACAGAACTCTGCCAGGTGCTTCAGTTGCATGGCGTGCAACCTGTATGCTTCTGTGACAACAACCCCACCCGAATCGGCCAGGTGTATCACGGAGTTACGGTCGTTCCCTTCGCCGAACTGCAGCAGACGCACCGAAACAGCCTGATCGTCGCGGCTTCAGCCAAATATGCGTCCGAGATACAATCCCAGTTGCAAGAACATGGCTTTCCGGCTGAACGGATCGTCTCCATAGCGCCGATTCTCAGCCCCGAACTGCTTGGATACTATCAGCACTGCTGCTGGTATACCCTCAATCCGAAGCACGCCCTATCGCTGGCCGACCTTCAGCAGGACAGGGAAGAGCTGGCGCAGGCCTATGACCTGCTGGAAGACCAGCGATCGAGAGACCTCTTTATCGCCCGCCTTGCGCTCTTCACCTCGCCGCTAGATTTCTCCAATTACTCGCAATATATCCGTGATCATTCCGAACTGAACGAAACAAAACGGGATTCGTTTCCGTTCTATGTTTCGCCAGAGGATTACGGCTATTTCAACAACGAAGTTGTCCACCTGCGGGAGGGGGAGATCCTGGTGGATGGCGGCGCCTACAACGGCCTGTCGGCCGCCACGTTCGCAAAAACGTGCGAGGACAATAGCCTGACCTACGGAGGGATCTACTGTTTCGAACCCGATTCAGGAAATTTCACTGTGCTGCAACAAAACACCAGCCGGCTGCACGACACCCACTGCATCCAGCGCGGACTCTGGTCGCACCAGACGACGCTTACGTTTCTCAGCACGAAGGAATGTGATCCGGCGGCCTTTCTGGAATGCTGCGGCAATACCGACATTGAAGAGTGCGCCTACCGAATTGAAATTCCCACCACCAGCATCGACGAACAGTTTCCGGATCAGGAAATAACCTTTATCAAGATGGACGTTGAAGGCGCCGAGACAGAGGCGATCCGTGGAGCGGCCGGGACGATTCGGAGATGCCAACCCAAACTGGCCATCAGCGCCTATCACAAGCATAGTGATCTGTATAAGCTGCCGTTATTGATACGCAGCCTGAACCCGGACTACAAATTTTATTTACGGCATTACGGTTATACGCTTTTTGACATGGTGTTGTTTGCTATCCCCTCTTGAAGAAAAGCTAGATAAATTATAAACGGCGAGACCGCCATTAGCTATGGAGTCATTTGAGAATGGGACCTATGACATCAACACAATCCAACATGCCTGATGCGCTGATGGCACTGATTGTCAGTGAAGCTCGGCAGCTTATACAGGGAAAAACCGAGAAGTCGTTTATTATTTACGGTTCTGGTGCGCGTGGAATCGTTTTTTATGAGGCATTGCGCCTATTGGGGTATAACGCAGCCTACTTCGTGGACAAAGCGGCAAAAGAAGGCATGACTATATGTGGACTCCCGGTATATGAACCTCTGAAAATAATGTATGAAAATTACAATGATATATTTGTCGCAATTGCAGCGCAGTCACCAACTGAGTTGATAACAACGCTTGAAGGGCTTGGCTTGGAGCCTGAAAAGCACTTTGGTATTATCTTCGATGCTTCTTTAAATGACGGCATACATATGCCAACAGCAAACGAACTGGATTTCTTCTTGGGCTATGGACGATCATCAGAAATTCCAGGTTTTCAGCTTTTGTCGAGCAAAACATCCGATGCATGCAATTGTAATCAGTCAATTAAAATAATTACATTGGGTGGCTCAACAACCGATCCCGATGTGATGGATTTATTCGAATGGAACGACGACGCCCTTCAAAAGAGCAGCCATGGTTCGTGGCCTCGTCACTTTCAGAAGATCCTCAGCAACTTTGGCATTGATGCATGCATATATAATGGCGGAATAATTGGATATAGTTCAGCACAGGAACTCTTGAAGTTATGGAGAGACGGGTTGTCTATATCACCCGATGTGGTCATCGTGCTTGATGGATTCAATGATGGACTCTCATTTCTTAGTCATAAAAACCATCCCAAGCATCACTCACATTTTGCCGCAATTGAAAACGTCATAAATCCGTTACTGTCACATAAGACGCAGTGCTCTGATTATCACGGCATAGAGACCGTCTATGAACAGATCAGTTATGGCATTGAATCAAGCAAGTCGCGCTGGCAGGAATGGCATGAGAACCACAGAATAATGAGCGCCTTTTGTAAGGAGTTTGGGATTGAATATTTAGCATTTATTCAGCCATTTGGATGGCATGATTGCAACTATCTGGCAAGCTGTGACGTCGTATTCAGGATTAATAGTTTTTTGCATAATTTTTTTATCAGCGCGGGTCAAACTATAAAGGATCAGTTGAACAATGGTTCTTTGAACCTCGTTTCCTTGTTACAACATTTTGTGTCCAACGCGTTTTCCTGCGAAACCGATCAAAGCAAGCACTTCTCAATTCATAATTTTGAACTGGTGAACTTTTTTTCCCAAGCACGAACCATCTCGAAAAGCTCAGATTTTATTATTCCAATAGAAGATACGTTTTATGGTTATCCAGATATCTATTGCGATACAGTCCATTGCACGTCAAAAGGCAACCAGCTTCTAGCCGATCGAATCTATCGTGAGCTAGCAAACAGGGGTATATGGCATAAATTAGCACTCCATAGTTAAAACTTCTGCGCCAATCCTGACGCGCTTGTGAATAAAAACATTTTCCATTTAATTATGGTTTCTATTTGAATCTGGCAAAGCGTTATACAGAACGTAGATTTACTGTCAGCCAGTGATTTTATTATGCGGTATTGTATCTGGCTTTATTGTCATTGTATGAGAGCAATTGATGATGCCCGGCATGCCATTACTGATTGGTGAGAGCGCACCGTTTGTAAAGGAGCAGTACATGAAATATCTACTTATTATGCCGAGAGACGCATCAAGAGGAACATCACTATCGATATTCCCGATAGGCTTAGCCTATGTTTCATCAAGCATGAAAAATGCTGGGCACGATGTCTACACGGTAAACCTGGAATATCAAGAGGGTGATATATTTTCCATTCTACAAGAGTTGATTCGCCAGCTTAGCATCGATGTGATATGCACAAGCGGCCTCAGCCTGGATTACAAGAAAATACTGGACGTGTTGGAGAGCGTACGGAAACATGATCCTTCAATTATCACCGTCGTTGGTGGAGGTATCATCAGTTCTGATCCTGTTACCGCAATGCGCGTGCTGAATGCGGATATCGGCATTATTGGCCAGGGTGAAATTACAATGTGCGAATTGGCCCATGCATTGGATACCGGTTCGTCGTACTCGGACATACCAGGCATCATCTATAGAGAAAAGGATGACACACTCACGATAACCTCGCAGCGCGAAGAAATATCTGATCTTGATTGCATTTCATTTCCAGATTTCGACGGGTTTCACTACGCAAAATGGACTGAATGTTCTGGTTATGGGGTGGTTACGTGTAGTCGTTCATGCCCCCTTGCGTGTACATTTTGTTTTCACCCGTCAGGCCAAAAATATCGTCAACGATCTCTCTATAATATTTTCAAGGAAATTGATTATCAGGTTGAGCATTTTCGACTCAAGGAAATATCATTGATTGATGAGTTGTTTGCCACCAAGCGGGATCGGGTGATGGAGTTCTGTAGACGCATCAAGCCATACAACTTGTCCTGGTCATTGTGCCTCAGAGTATGTGATGTGGATGTCGAAATGCTCGTTGAAATGAAGAAGTCAGGCTGCCGAAGCATCAGCTACGGCCTAGAAAGTGCCGATGATTCAATTCTGAAGAGCATGCGCAAAGGAATTACTGTCGATCAAATTGAGCGGGCTCTAAACAACACGTACGAGGCAAATATAAATGTCTTCTCCAACTTTATCTTTGGAGACATAAATGAAACGCCAGCCACGGTCTCTAACACAATACATTTCTGGGAAAAACATCTGGGGCGGGACTATATCAATCTCGACTTAATCAGCTCATACCCCGGTACATATTTGTACAAATATGCATGCGATGCCGGAATAATAAGTGATAAGGAACAATTTTTAAAAGATGGCTGTCCAGTGGTAAATGTTTCGAAACTTTCGAACGAGGAATATCTTGACCTGCAATCCCTGATTACTGAATTACGATTAAAACCCCACGTAGCTTGCCGAAGTCTTAGAGTGCTGGATGTGAGATCCAATGGAAATTGTTCTATAGAGTTTGAGTGCAGGAAATGCGGAGAGGTGAATTATACCGATTTGTTCTTTTGGTATAATGGGATATACACATGTTCTTCTTGCGGTTTGCTAAACGGAGTAGATCCGATTGAAATCGCTCAATGCAGAGAAGATGTCATGTCATCGGTTCTACCAGCCACGGGCAATATCGGCTTGTGGGGTGCGGGTGGTATATATTACAAACTCATGCAAAAATACAGTTTATTTACCTCGGAAAGATACCTGTTAATCGATGCAGATAAACGGCTACAAGGTATGAGTATCTGCAATAAGAAAATTTACTCGCCAGACGAAATTGCGGCAAATAATGTGCAGGCGGTAATAATCATGGCTCTGAGCCGCAAAGACGAGATATATGACACCATTTGCAAAAAATATCCATCCGTAGAGCGTATATTTGTACCGGTATTTGATATACAAAACGAGGGCCTGGTACCCAGCATGCGGCTGTTTGGGTCATAATTTCAGTAAGGAAAACGTGGCATGATTTATTTCAAAAGACATAAAGCCTAACCCAGGCATTGAAACCCTCCATGAAAATGAGAGGCGGATGCACCAAGGTGGTATAACCTGGTACATTCAGAAGGTTGCAATCACAGCGGATATTTTGTTGTCGTGGGAGAAAATGAGAGATGAAGATACTCGGCGTTTCAGCGTTGTACCATGACAGTGCAGCCGCATTGTGTGTTGACGGCGAAATCATTGCCGCTGCCCAAGAAGAACGGTTTACCAGAAAGAAAAATGACCTTTCCATACCAACGCATTCCATTGGCTATTGCCTTGCCGAAGGCAACATGACCAACGCTGATTTGGATGCCGTGGTCTATTACGACAACCCGCTGCTGACGCTGGACAGATGGTTGAAAAACTGTTGTGCCCTGGGCACCGACAGCGCCACACTCATTGAAAAAAGCTTTGATACGATGTTCGCCAATAAACTCTGGATACACATGCTGATAGAGAACGCCGTTGGCGGATTGGGCAAGCATGGCAAGTTGATGGCCTGCGAGCATCACGTATCTCATGCGGCATCGGCCTTTTATCCGTCTCCATATTCATCGGCAGCTATTATTACGATGGATGGTGTCGGCGAATGGGCGACCAGCACCATTGGTCGCGGACATGACAGCAGCATCGAGATAATCAAGCAGATCAACTACCCCCATTCACTTGGCCTGCTGTACAGCGCCTTCACCTATTTCTGTGGTTTCAAAATCAATTCCGGCGAATACAAACTCATGGGCTTGGCCCCCTACGGCGAACCCAAATATACCCAAAAGATCAAGGACATCTTGATTGATATCAAGGAAGATGGTTCCTACCGCCTAAATCTCGACTATTTCAGGTTCCAGCGTGATACCGTCACGGTTGACGATACGTTCTGTGGTCTCTTTGACGGCCCTCGTCGCCAGATGGAAAGTACCATCACCAAGCGTGAAATGGACCTTGCCGCCTCGATCCAGAAGGTAACTGAAGAGATCATGGTCAAAATGGCCATCTATGCCCGCAAACTTACCAACGAGAAGAATCTGTGTCTGTCCGGCGGAGTCGCACTGAATTGTGTCGCCAACGGCGCTATCCACTCGAAGGGAATTTTCGACAACATCTGGATACAGCCGGCGTCCGGGGATGCCGGCGGTGCGTTAGGTGCTGCACTGTACACGGATTACTCCTGTTTCAAGACGAAACGAACCGTCGGGGTACGCGATGCACAAAAGGGGAGTTACCTCGGTCCATCCTTTTCCAAGGAGAAGATCAGGGATTTCCTTGACAGTCACAAAGCGAACTATTCCGTTGTTGCATCCAACGCGGAACTCACCTCTCGTGTTGCCGAAATGCTGTCAAAAGACAAGATCATCGGCTTTTTCTCCGGCCGCATGGAATTTGGCCCTCGGGCGTTGGGAGCCCGTAGTATATTAGGCAACCCCATGTCACCGGAGATGCAGCAAAAACTGAATCTGAAGATAAAGTTCCGCGAGTCATTCAGGCCTTTTGCACCGATTGTGATGAGTGAACGGGTCGGAAATTATTTCGAGTTTACCGGTGAAAGTCCCTATATGCTCCTGACCGCGCCGGTGAAGCCGGAATTGCGCAAGGAATTCGTACTGTCAAAGTATATCTCTGACAAGAATGATAACGCAGACATGCTTCCCGCAGTCAACCAGATTCGCTCGACAATTCCAGCTGTTACCCATGTTGATTACAGCGCCCGCCTGCAAACCGTCAATAAACTTGACCATCCACTGCTTCATCAGGTACTTGCCGATTTTGAAAGGATCACCGGTTGCGCAGTTCTGGTCAATACATCCTTCAACGTCCGGGGTGAACCGATAGTCTGCACACCGGAGGATGCCTTCTTGTGTTTTATGCGTACAGACATGGATGTCCTGGTTCTGGAAAACTGCGTCCTGCTCAAAGAAGACCAGTCAGCACTCGCCAACGATGTAAACTGGAGGGAACAGTATGAGCTCGACTAACTTTAAAACGCCGAATACCGAGAAGGAAAAGATCCTTGAGTGCTGCTCCAAAATTCATCAAGACGGGAAATGCAGTGAAATCATGAGTACTCCTTCGGAGGAAACTGACAGCTACTATTGCAACAAGTCTGATATGCAACTGTTTGAATCGGAGGTGTACGACTACGATTTTAACACTCCCGTGGAATTACGAACCATGTTGCAAAACATGTGGCACTATCAGGGGCATGAATACATGAAGGAATTTGCCGTTATCGCCACGATTGCAGCATTTCACAATAAGGCTGAGACTGCCGTACAGGCCAAAACAGGCATTCCGGCATTTATTTATAATTTTTAGCCTGTTGATTTATTATACATGCAAGGATAATCCGTGAACTATGTTCTTCAACTAATTATTAGCCAGTCAAAATCCTGCGAAGAGGCTGATTTCCTGCCTACAATCTTTGGGGAATTCAGACATGAAGCAGTCATGGGCGCTGTTCCGGTGGTTTTATTTGGAGCGGGATCGGCGGGCAAGGAACTCTATCCCATTCTACAGTGGCATGGGGTCAATCCGGTCTGTTTCTGCGACAGCAACCCTCTGCGAGAGGGTGAGCTGTACTGCGGTCTGCCGATCATCTCCCTGGCCGATTTGCGGCAGAAGCATACAAACAGTCTGATTGTCGTCACCTCCGGAGCGTACGGTGATCAGATCAAGCAGCAACTGGTGGATGCCGGATTCAACGCCGAACGGGTGCTTATAATATCGAACAGCGAGGCGATCTGCTACTATACGCACCTTGCTCAATGGCACTGGTCGGATGAGGACTTGCTTGCACATGCTGATGATCTGCAAAAAGTCTACAGTTTGTTAGCTGATGATAAATCGAGAGATATTTTTGTCACCAGAATTGCTCTGTTTGTTCGTGGTGCAGATTTCCAATCATACCGTGATTTTATTTCAAAGTTATCGGATGCTCGCAATGTCCAAGGAATGAACGACAGCGAGGCCTATCTACAGTTCAACAATGACCTGATCCGGCTGGCAGATGACGAACTGTTCGTGGATGGCGGCGCCTTTACGGGCGATTCGACTCTTGAATTCATCAAGGCGGTAAAAAAACAGCAGGCAACATATTGCAAAATTATCTGCTTCGAACCGGATACGCGGATCTTTGCAGAACTGCAGCGCTCCACCACCCAGATCAACAACATCCTGCTACGACCATTTGGCCTCTGGTCCCACGCCACGACCCTCAGCTTTGCCGACTCGAATATCCTTAAGCCAGGCAGTACCCGTATCGTTTCGGAAAATGACTCCAACGAGGACCTGTCCGACAAACGGTCGGAGGTGTTGAAGATCCCGACAACCTGCATCGATGAAGAGCTCCCCTCCGCGCAGGTGACCCTCATCAAGATGGATATCGAAGGAGCCGAAATCGAGGCGCTGAACGGCGCCCGGAAGACCATTGCCCGCTGCAACCCCAGGCTGATCATCAGCGCCTATCACCGGCGAAACGATTTGTTCGAGATCCCGCTGCTGATCCATGAGATGATGCCTACCTGCAAACTGTACTTCCGGCATTTCAGCAACAATTTTGGCGAAACAACGCTCTTTGCAATCCCTTGATGGGTGATCAGGGAAGGAACAGCTGAAATGAACAAATTGCTTGAAAGCATCGAAGCCTATTCCCAATCCCATAAACAGGAGGATTTCCTCACGCTCGTCTTTGGAGAGCATCGCCAGGCAGCCACGGACGGGGCGGTTCCGGTGGCCCTGTTCGGCGTCGGAGCCGTGGGACGGGACCTTTGCCAGGTACTGCAGCTGCATGGCGTACAGCCGGTCTGCTTTTGCGACAACAACCCGTCCGAGATCGGCCGCCACTATTCCGGTGTCCCCGTCATCCCTTTCGCAGAGCTGAAAGATTCCTGCAGGAATCACCTGATTGTCATCGCATCGAGCGTGTACGAATCCGAAATCCGGCGGCAGCTGCTGGAGAATGGCTTCGCCGCGGAAAGACTGATTCCGGTTTCGCCGATCGGAAAACCGGCGCTGCTTGGCCTCGGCTACTACTGTCATTGCGCGTACTACACCGAGAATCCGCGGCATGCCTTGTCAATGGACGACCTGAAGAACCACCAGGAGGAGTTGACAACCGCATACGGACTGCTGGCCGACCAGAAATCCAGGGACATTTTCATCGCCCGGCTGTCCCTCTTCACCTCTCCCATGGATTTCTCGCGCTTCTCCAACTATATCTCCGGCTTTTCGGAGCTGAATGAACCGGAGCGGGAGGCATTCCCGTTCTACGTTTCCCCCGAGGACTACGGCTACTTCAACAACGATATCGCCCGCCTGGAGGATGGCGAGGTGCTGATCGATGGCGGCTCGTTCAACGGGCTGTCGGCAGCCACCTTCGCCAGAACCTGCGAGAACAAGGGCGTGGCCTACAGGGGGATCTATTGCTTCGAGCCGGACCCCGGCAACTTCGGGCTCCTGAAGAACAATACAGCCCGTTTGCACGACGTCACCTGCATCCAAAAGGGGCTCTGGTCCCATGCCACCACCCTGACCTTCCTGAGCGCTTCGGAATGCGACCCGGGCGCCGTGCTCGAGGCGTGCAGTGACAAGGCCCCCACCCCGGGCGCCATCAGAACCGAGGTACAGACCATCGGCATCGACGAGCAGTTTCCCGATGGCGACGTCACCTATATCAAGATGGATGTGGAAGGCGCCGAAATCGAGGCGCTCCGGGGGGCGGCCGGGGTAATCGAGCGCTGCCGCCCCAAGCTGGCCATCAGCGCCTATCACAAGCACAGCGACCTGTATGAGCTGCCGCTGTTAATCCACTCGCTCAGCCCGGACTACAAATTGTACCTGCGGCATTACGGCTATACCCTTTTCGACTTGGTACTATTCGCTATTCCCGCCCAATAAATGAACTCAAACCGCCGAAGGAGCACCAGGTGAACCAGGTACTGCGTGAAATAAACGAGTTGACAACATCTTGCGAAATGGCCGATTTCCTGCCGAACATTCTGGGCTGGCACCTTGCCGCCGTGACCGGCGGCAGCTTACCGGTGGTGCTGTTCGGCGCGGGATCGGCCGGCAGCTACCTCTGCAACGCCCTGAAGATCCACTTCGTTACGATCGCCGCCTTCTGCGACAACAACCCCGCCCTCGTCGGCACCCGCTGCGGCGGGCATCCGGTCATCTCCCTGGAGGAGCTGGCCAGTAGCCACCGGGACTGCCTGATCGTCATCTCCACGGCTCGGCAGACCGCCCTGCAGATCCATGATCAGCTGCTGGGCTGCGGTTTTTCAGAGGACCGGCTCCATATCCCTCCGACCGAGCCACTGCTCTATTACACCAACCTCGTCAACCAGTATTGCTGGACGGTAGCGGAGCTGTATGCCCACGAACAGCAGCTGCAGGCTGCCTTCGACCTGCTCTCCGACCAGAAATCAAAGGAGCTGTTCGTCCGGCGCATCGCCCTGTTCGCCAGTGCCTACGACTACGCCTCGTTCCGGCGCTTCATCGATGGCTATGCGGATCTGCATGCCCCTCCGGGCGACAAGCTCTTCTCCGAACCGCGCTATGACGAGAACTACTTCTATTTCAACAGCGACTTCTGTCAGCTGGGGGAGCAGGAGGTCTTTGCCAATGTGGGCGCTCTGGTGGGCGACTGCGCCCTCGAGTTCGCCGCGAGCTGCGCGGCCAAGGGGCTTGAGTACCGGGAAATCATCAATTTCGAACCCGATCCGAACAATTTCAGGCAGCTCGTACTCAACACGCAGCATCTCCCCAATGTGCGCTGCCTCCCCTACGGATTGTGGTCGCAGCGTGACCGCCTCCGCTTCTCCAATCCGGATCCGCTGCAGGCCGGCACCCCGGGAAGCCTGAGCAATGACGGCACGATTGAGGTGGATGTGGCCAGTATGGATGAATTGATCCCGGACGCAGGAGTCACTTTCATCAAAATGGACATTGAGGGCGCCGAGTTGCAGGCCCTTATCGGAGCAATAGGAACCATCTGCCAAAACAGGCCCAAGCTGGCCATCAGCCTCTATCACAAACGTGACGACATCTTTAAAATCCCTCTCTTGCTGCATAATTTCTATCCGGACTACAAGTTCTATCTCCGGCACTATTGCACAACCTTTTCAGAGACGATTCTCTTTGCCGTGCCGTAAATGAAAGGCCAGAAGAACTATGATGAATGATTACAAAACTGCCCTTTCCCAAATGTTTGATCAAGGATCATTCCCGGGAGACGCCTTTTTCATCCATAAAATTTTCCAGGGACGCGCTATCATTGTGTACGGGGCAGGAGAGTCGTTCCACTACTTCAAAGAGGTAGTCATGCGGCAGTACGGCCATATCCCGTCTGTCGTTCTGGATCGAAAATTTGGCCAAGGCGAAACCTTTGAGGGGATTCCTGCCTTTTCTCCCTCGGATTATCAGCCGTCCATCGAGGAGAAAGAGACAGGAGTGGTGGTTGTCTGCCTCGGCAAACAGCGCTATTTTGACGAGGTTGTCCAATCGTTGCGGCAGATAGGGTTTCTCAACATCATCTCGCTGATGGATATCTACGAGATTCATAACCCCTTTTGCCTGCCTCAAGAGCTTGAGGACATCGGATTTGCCTATTTTTCGAATCAGCGGGAAAGCATCGAAGCCTGTCTGAACATTCTGGATGACGACCGCAGCAGAGAGGTCTTCATACGCTGCCTGCAGACCCACCTTCAGCGAAAGCCGGTTGCAATTCCCATGTGCGACAGGGGCGAGCAGTATACCCCCAAAGGCTTCCCGTTGGCCAAGGGCTATTCCCGAACCATTTACTGCGGGGTGAGCATTGGCGAGTTGGCCAGCGTCTTGTGCCGGACAGGGAGGATCGATGAACTGGTCTGCTTCGAGCCGGATCCGAATCAGTTCAGGTTGACTGCGGAATACCTGTCCACAAACAGGCATGTCCTGGCCCGGCGGGTAACCGCGATCCCCTGCGCCGTTTACAGCCATGATGGAGTAGAGCCATTTACCTATTCCGACACCAGTTTCGGGTCGAGAATCTTGGCATCGGGTCAGTCATGGATTCAAGCTGTTACGATTGACCATGTTCTGCCCGGATTTAATCCGACGTATATCATCATGGACATTGAAGGGGCTGAGCTTGAAGCGCTGAAAGGCGCTGAAAATACGATTCGGGAAAGCCGCCCGGATCTGGCGATCTGCCTGTATCATGCCCCACAGCACCTGTGGGAGATACCGCTCTATCTCGACAGTCTGGGGCTTGGCTACCGTTTCCATTTGCGAAACTATACCTCTTTCACCGGAGAAACCGTCCTGTACGCAACCACTGACGCAGTAAGGGAAACTTCACCATCATGAGATATGTCATTGTAGCTCCGACCTACAATCAAAAAACCGCCGGCATCGCAGTACTGCAGGAACTGCAGAAATGGCTGATCCGATCGGGCAAGGATGCCATAATCCCCAATATTGACATCAATGCTCCCTATGCCATTCAGGATGACGACATTGTCGTCTATCCGGAAATCATTCCAGGCAATCCCCTGAATGCAAAAAGAGTGGTCAGATATATTCTGAATGTGCCGGGCAAACTTGGCGGAACCACCGAATATGACAGCAATGAAATACTGGTGGCCTATACGGAAGAGTTTTCCCAATATTCAAACGGGGTATACCTGGAAATACCGATAATCGAAGATTTTTTCACGGATAGAGAATTGGAGAGAACCGTAGACTGTGTCTGGGTCGGAAAGGGGCAGAACACCCATCACCCCGCAACAAACGGGTGTATCGAGATCACCTATAAGTGGCCGACAAAACGACGGGAACTGGCAGAACTTCTTAATCGCACCAGAACATTTTACAGCTATGATCATCGGACGCATCTTTTGACAGAAGCGACATTATGTGGTTGCACGGTAATGCGTATCGATGGTGATACCCTAGTTGATATGGCTGGACACCAACCGCTCCCGCCTGGTCCTGTCGAGTTTCAGCGCCAGCTCGATCAATTCATCCAGATGACCTGGTACCCGGAAATCAACTCAAACAAAGAGGCCGCCGAGTACATCGAAACCATCATCTCAAGCCGCCCCCCCACCCTCGCCCCGCTGTCGAGCACGCCTGACTTGACCTCCATCATCATCCTGACCTGGAACCAGCTTGAATACACCAAGGCCTGCCTGGCCAGCATTCGGGCACATACCGACGCCCCGTACGAGATCATCTTCGTCGACAACGGTTCAAGCGACGGCACGCTGGATTGGCTGCGGGAGCAGGCGGCGCACGATCCAATCTGTCGAATAATAGAAAACGGCTCCAACCTGGGGTTTGCCAAGGGATGCAACCAGGGGATCCTGGCTGCTGCGGGCTCACATATCGTTCTGTTGAATAATGATACGATAGTGACGTCAGGCTGGCTGACCGGCATGCGGGAGCTGCTTGACCGCTACCCGGATGTTGGCATCGTCGGTCCCATGACAAACAGCGCCAGCGGGGTACAGGTGGTAGCGGATTCAGGCTATGGAACCCTGGAAGAACTGCCTGCCTGGGCAGCGGCGTTCCGCGAGAGGAATCGCTACCAGATTATCCGCCAACGCCGTATTGTCGGATTCTGCATGCATTTCCGGCGGGAGCTGCCAGAAAAAATCGGTTTGCTGGATGAAGACTTCGGTTCGGGAAATTTCGAGGATGACGACTACTGTTTGCGGGCGGAGTTGGCCGGCTATCGCAACATGATTGCGGGTGACGTGTTTGTGCATCATGCCGGTGGCGCAACCTTTACCGGCAATCGGGTTGATTTTTCTCAGGCCATGAAGAATAACCACCAGCTGTTTAATTATAAATGGGCGCCCAATAATCTTGATGAAGCAACACTTCGCCGCTGGCTGATACTGATTTCAGTTGAGGAGGCCCAGCGACGTGATCAGAAAGGACTCCTGAATGAGGCTGTAGAGATACTGATTCAGAAGGGGATCAAAGCGGACGCCTCGTGTAAAACGCCATATATCGCACTAACGGAGATGCTGATTGCTTCCGGTCGTTATGATGAAGCGCTCCAGGTTTTGGCCGAGTTTCCCGGGGGCACCGGGATCTCTGGGGCCGAACTTGAGGCGCTCTGTTATTCCGCTCTCGGAGACGATGGTACCGCGGCACGGTGCGCGGAACGAGCTCTCTCTGATGGCGGGAGCTGTCCCCGTGTGCTGGTTGTTCTTGGCACGTTGGCGGCACGTCGAGGGGAACCGGGAGAAGCGGAGGCATTCTTCCGGAAAGCGATTGAGGCAGATCCTTCCTGCGGTGGCGGATGGTTGTCACTGGGGATGTTGTTGTGGGGGAACGGTGATCAGGATGGTGCGTATCAGGCTGTGCGCCGGGCGGTGGTGGTTGATCCGTTGAACGGGGAAGCGGTAATAATTCTGCGGGATATGTCTGAACGGCTTGACCATCTGGTCGATGCCCTTCTGGTGATTACCGATGCCGCGCATCAGTATCCTGACAGCTGTAACCTGGGGCGGCATCACGCCGAAATGCTCGAAAGGTGTGGGCGGCAGAGGGAGGCGTTGGAGGCATGCGAGATATTTCTCGTCAGATTCGGCGTAGACGAAGAGTTGTTGAGCATGGCACTGCGATTAGTCCGGCACATAGGTCTCTACGATCGTCTGGCTGAAGCGGGTACGCGCTCCGTTTCACTCTGCATGATCGTCAAGGATGAGGAATCATTTCTGCCGGCCTGTCTTGCCAGCCTGAAACCGGTCGTGGATGAGATGATTATTGTTGATACCGGCTCAACTGACCATACGGTCGAAATAGCCACCGCCTTTGGGGCTCGGGTCTACGATTTCACCTGGAACGGGAACTTCTCCAGCGCTCGAAATCATGCTCTTTCAAAGACAAAAGGAGCCTGGATCCTGGTGATGGATGCCGACGAGGTGCTCTCGGCACGCGATTATGAAGTTTTAAAATCGATGCTGGCTCAATCCAAGAGAAAACAGGTGGCATGGTCTGTTACTACCAGAAATTACATGACGGACTCCATGCAGCACGACTGGACGGCAAACAGCGGAGAGTATTCACGGGAAGAACGGGGGATCGGTTGGTGCCCGAGCCCTAAAACCAGACTATTTCCAAACGATCAGAGAATCCGCTTTGAGGGTCCTGTTCATGAGGTTGTCGAACATTCCCTGAAGCGTTTAGAGATACCTGTCCACCAGGCGCCGTTTGTCGTTCACCATTATGGTCATCTGGACAAAGATGCCATGAAGTCAAAAAAACTGAATTACTATGAACTTGCAAAAGAAAAACTGAAAACCAGCCCCAATGATGCTGGTGCACTGGCGGAATTGGCTATCCAGGCCGGGGAGGTGGGACGTTTTGATGAGGCTCTAGGATTGTGGGATCGAGTGCTTGATATCCAGCAGAACAACAAGCAGGCTCACTTTAACCGCAGCCATGTTTTGAACCATCTCAAGCGCTATCCGGAATCAATCGAGGCAGCCAAACAGGCGTTGAAAATTGATCCTTCCATGAAGGAGGCTGCATTTTATTACGCCACCGGCGAGCTATACGTCGGAGATCTATCGCAAGCCGAAGCCGAACTGTTTCGGATCATTGCCATTCATCCTGCGTATCCACCTGCAGTGGCATTACTATCTGTAATCCGGCTATGTCGTGGAGACAGTGCATCGGCAGAGGAATTTTTGCAGATGCTCAAACAGATCAACTTCGCCATCACCAGTTTTATCGTTGACTGCATACACAAACTGGCTGATGTACAGCGCACGGAATTGGCACGGAACCTATTGCAGCTGTCTGTTCAGTCTGGCTGTCTGCCGAAGGAGGCACTCACCGAACTGAAAAGATGTACTGTGCCCCAGGGCCGGACTGAAACGGCTGATGTGCTGTCAAGACGTGTCCTTGATGACGAAACACTGCTGCGCGCAGGCATTGTGAATCGGGCAATCTCGGAAGCATATCGGTTTACCGTGCGCGGGGAAACAGATCATGCTGTTGAGGAATTATTGCAGAAGGGGATCCGTGTTTCCCCGGATGATCCTGCGCCCTATCTGGCGTTGGTTGACATCCTGCTAACGGACAAACGTTTTCAGGATGCCGGGCAGGTTTTTCCGGAAATGCCCAAGGAAACACCAAGAGCGACCATTCTTTCATTACAGGCCGCTTGTCGGGAAGGAATGGGAGAGGACGACCAGGCCAGCCGGTGTGCTGCTGAGGCACTCGAAATTGATCCCGACAATGTGCGGGCGTTAAACATCATGGGCCTGCTGTCCCACCGCCGAGGTAATTTGGATGACGCTGCCGTTTGGTTTGAGAGAGCCATGAAGGCCAGTCCAACCGCCGGAGAACCATGTGCCAACCGGGGAGTTATGCTGTGGACTGCCGGTGAAAAGCAGGCTGGATACGAGTTGTTGAAGCGCGGGGCACAGCTGTCGCCGCTGGACGGAAAGATCATGGAGACATATCTAGACGCCGCTGCCAGGATGGGACAGCAGCAAGAGGCCCTCGGATTGCTGAGCGAAAAGTTGCGGTGTTATCCCGAAAGTCGGCTGCTGATACGATCTCTTACCGAAACGCTCTTAAGCGTGGGAAAAACGAGTGAGGCTCTGGATGTGTTACTGAAGGCACTTTCCATATTGGGGGCAGATGGGGATCTGTTGGATGCAGCCCTGGAGCTGCGCCGGCAGGAGGGACCACGGAATCCATTGGTCGGGGGGGAGCCGCAATCCGTATCACTCTGCATGATCGTGAAGAATGAGGCTGCCAACCTGCCTCGTTGCCTTGCGAGCGTAATGCCGGTCGTCCAAGAGATGGTGATTGTTGATACGGGTTCTTCGGATCGCACCATAGATATCGCAACCGCTTTTGGTGCCCAAACCTTCAATTTTAGCTGGACCGGAAATTTTTCAGATGCTCGCAACTTTTCTCTCTCAAAGGCACGAGGAGAATGGATTCTGGTGATGGATGCAGATGAGGTTCTCTCGGCACAGGATCATGACACACTTCGCCACATGGTATGCTCTTCTTCGGTGAGAAAAGAGGCGTGGAGTATCATAGTCAGAAACTATACGGAACGGATCAATGTCCAGGGTTGGACTGCAAACGATGGCCTCTACCCGTCAGAGGAACGGGCTGATGGGTGGTATCCTGCCCAGCGGGTCAAATTATTCCCGAATGATCCGCTCTTTTGCTTCAGCGGTGAGGTTCATGAACTGGTGGAGCCTTCATTACGGAGTGCTGGTGTTGCAATCCGTACAGCGACATCTTTCACGGTACATCACTACGGTGAACTTTTCGGGTTGCCGGAGGAGTTGGCAATCAAGCAGCGCCGCTACTTCGATCTGGGGAAAGAGAAGCTTGCTGAACGGCCCAATGACATAATAGCACTGACAGAACTTGCCGTTCAGGCGGGAGAATTGGAGATGTTCGATGAAGCACTGGCATTGTGGGATAGAGTGTTATCAGTGCAACCTGACACGGTGGAGGCTCTATTCAACAAGAGCTATGTGCTCATTGGCATGAAACGTTACCGAGAGGCGCTGAATACCTCACGGCGAGCGCTTGAACTTGATCCTTACCACAAGGAGGCGGCCTTTAACTTCGGCACCTGTGTGATGTTCTGCGACGATCCATACAGCGCCATTACCGTATTGACACCCGTGCTGGCGATGCATCCCGATTATCCGCTTCTGTTGGCATTGCTGACGGTGCTTTACCTTGTAACGAACCAACATGACCTGGCCCGGACGACATATACGGAACTGGAGTCTCTAAACTACGCAATCGCAGATTATATCCGTGATCGAGCCCTGGAGCTTGATGTCGCGGGGCGTGAAGACATGGCCCAGGAACTCCGCAAGGGTGGCATGTTGCTGGGAATTGATCCTACAGTACTGGACGGAAGCGGTGAATAATCCTATGAATGACTACAAGATATTTGATTTTAAAAAAGGATGCCGGCTCTTCTCCGAAAAACGCTTCATTGAGGCTGAAAGTGAGTTCAGAGGTTGCATGAGTATGCATCCGGATGATGCTGAAGCTCTAAACGCACTCGCAACAACCCTCGACGCACAGGGACGCTATGAAGAGGCACTTAGTTACTATCGTGAGGCCATTGCACGGAACTCTTCCAATCCCATATACCACTACAACTACGGCAACACGCTGCGATGGACGGGGGAGATTGCTGCCGCTGAAACAGCCTATTGCGCAGCGCTTGGCCTTGTTACCTCTTTTGCCGAAGCCCTTCTTGGACTTGGCAGTCTCTATCTTGAGCTCAATCGCCTCATCGAAGCACGACCTCTCCTTGAAAAGCTCGTACAACTACGACCGGACCTGGCAGATGGATGGTACGACCTTGGTCAAGTGACTCTCCGGCAGGGATGCTTTGCCGAGGCAGAGAAATGCTTTTCCGCGGCTCTTGCAATTGACCCAAAAAGAATCGAAACCAGTAATTCTCTTGGTGTGACTCTGCTGAGGCTCAACAGATATGTTGAGGCTGAAAATGTTTTAAATAAGATTCTTGACACCAATCCCGAATCAAGCGACGCGCTCTGTAATCTTGGGGTTTGCTATCACTGGTCGGGTAGAATTCCGCTTGCGATTTCATGCCTGGAAGCGCTTCTTGACCGCGTACCCGATCATGCTGAGGGGCATTTTAATCATGCGCTTGCACTGCTGGCCGCAGGTCGCTTCCGGGAAGGGTGGCTCAAATACGAGTGGCGCTTTCGCAAGGGCAAGCCGATTCCGGAACGGCATACGGATATTCCGCGCTGGGAAGGGCAGGCGCTCTCCGGAAGGAAACTCCTCGTATACTGTGAGCAGGGATACGGTGACTCCATTCAGTTTGTCCGCTATGTGCAACAGTTGCAGGCCGAGGGCGCTACAGTTTTCGTTGAAGGCAAGGACCGTCTGATCACACGGTTGCTTGGAACTGTTCCGGGGGTGTCAGAAGTCTTTTCACTGGGGGAAGCGGTTCCCCCGGTGGATTTCCAAGTCCCCATGATGAGCCTGCCACTCGCCCTTGGCAGTCGTTCCTGGCCGCCCCCCCCACCTCCTTATCTGAGGATTCCGACAGAAGTTGCACAACAGTGGGAAAGCAGATTTTCATTACATGTGGGCATAAAGATCGGTCTTGCCTGGGCGGGCAATAAAGATCATGGAAACGATCACAACCGTTCGATTCTGCCGGCGTTGCTGGCGCCACTGGGGAACATTCAGGATATCACCCTTGTCAGCCTGCAGTTCGGGCCTGCCACAAAGGATTATCCCTCCTTCCCCCTTCTGGACATGACCGGTGAAGCCAGCGATTTCCTCGAATCCGCTGCCCTTGTGAACTGCCTGGACCTGGTGATCACCGTCGACTCAGCGGTCGCCCACTTGGCCGGCGCATTGGGTAGACCGGTATGGTTGATGCTTCCCTTCAATAACGATTGGCGATGGATGCGTGATCGCAATGATTCACCCTGGTATCCAACAATGCGATTGTTCAGGCAGGAGGCGCCCGGTGAGTGGGAACCTGTACTTGCAAATATTGCCAGAGAACTGGCCCGATTTGCCGGACGGAAGGAAACACTCCCCGGCGTCAGCCAGGATACTATTGCGGACAGCCTGAACGATATCATGATCATGAAAGCTGGAGCATTCCAGGATTGTGGCCATTCAGAGCAGGCCATGGCAATCTATAAGAATATTCTTTTAAGATGTCCCGAGAACCTTGAGGCAGCTTTCCGTCTGGCACTGCTGTTTATGACATCTCAACGCTGTTCAGAAGCACTCCCGCTGCTGCGCCTGATTACAACCAGATGCCCTGACCATCAGGAGTCATGGTTTCAGCTCGGTAGCGCACACGCCAGCAGGAGAGAAATACCTGAAGCAATTGACTGTTTCACCCATGTTCTGAAATTGGACCCCAAGCATATCCGTGCCCATAATTGTCTCGCTCGTTGTCTATTTGAGTCCAATCGACCTGAAGAGGCGTATCGCCATTATGAAGAGGTGATCCGCCTGACGCCGGAAAACCCCGAAGGCTACAGCAACCTTGGCGACCTGTGCGCATATTACTGGCGGATCAGTGAGGCAAATGACCTGTACCGGCAGGCACTGACACTACGTCCCGACTTTCCTGAAGCCCTCTGCAATATGGGACGCTTATGTAACTTTGAGGGACGTATCGGCGAAGCGATAGATTACTACAATCGTGCCCTTTTGATCAGGCCCACCTTTCAGGCTGCAGCGGACAACCTGCTGTTGCTGCTCAACTATTCTGATGAATTTACTCCGGAGTATATCAGTGACGAGCATCTCCGACTGGCTAAAATCTTCCCGGCTGACGTGGATAGGGAAACATGCCAACAAAAACCTGTTGGTTTCGGTCGCGTCAGGATAGGGTACGTCTCTGCCGATTTCAGGATGCACCCGGTTGGTTTCTTTATCGAGCCGGTGTTGCGATGTCATGATCAGAAGCGTTTTGAGATAATCTGTTATGATTGCGCAGCTGTGTCAGACGAGTTTACCGAGAAGATAAAGGTCTCGGGAATTGAATGGCGTATCGTGTATGGCCTTTCCGACACCGAACTGGCCAGCAGGATCCAAGAAGACGGTATCGATATTCTCGTGGATCTGTCCGGCCATACTGCAGGAAACCGACTGGGGACATTTGCCCTGCGTCCTGCTCCACTACAGGTAACCTGGCTGGGTTATCCCAATACGACCGGATTGCAGCAAATCGACTTTCGTTTGACCGATCCACTGGCCGATCCACCAGGACTCACCGATCACTTCTACAGCGAGCATCTGGTACGACTTCCCCGGTCATTTCTCTGCTATTCAGCACCACTCACGTCGCCGGATATTTCTCCGCCGCCCAGTGGACAGATCGTCTTTTGCTGCTTCAATTATCTCGCAAAAATTTCGAATACGACCCTTGACCTGTGGTCCAGGCTACTTCATATGCTGCCCAATGCGCAGCTTTCGCTTAAAAATGGCCCTTTAGCTGACCAGGGGGTACGAGAGCGCGTGCTGTTGCGTTTCGCGGAGCGGGGAATAGACACGACTCGGCTGATCATCTCCGGCTTTACCTCGAGTCGGGAGGACCATCTTAAGAGCTACAGCACGTGTCATATTGCCTTGGACACTTTTCCATATTGTGGCACCACCACAACATGTGAAGCGCTCTGGATGGGGGTACCTGTGGTCAGTCTGGCCGGGAACACACATGTATCACGGGTGGGGGCAAGTATTCTGACCGCTGTTGGGATACCGGAGCTGATTGCCACCAGTCATGACGAATACATAACACGTGCTGTGGAATTGGCGTGTGACCCGGATCGTATTGCTCGCTACAGACAAACGCTCCGTTCACGAATGCGATCTTCAGCTTTGATGGATGCTGCTGGGTTTGTCTCCGCTCTGGAGGAGGCCTACAGGGGTATGCTTAAGCAACAGGCCGGGAGTGTAGAAACGTCCCTCTCTCAGCGGGAAAAGGCAGGCAGAAATGGATGATAAAAAATTGACGTCCTTGGCGCAAGCCGTTAACAAGGTTCATTCCGCACTTTCATTTACCATCTTGGAGATCGGCGCATTGCCGCTTGAAGGCGAGGGAGAGGCCTTCCACCGCCTGGTGGAGCTTTTTCCAGGATCTCGGATAATCTCCTTTGAACTTGAAGAAAAACTCTGTGAAGAACTAAACAGGAAAGCCCCTTCGGGAATCAGTTATTTCCCGGTGGCTCTGGGACGGTCGGAGGAACGTCGCCTGCTGTTCAGGACACGACACCAGATGTGTTGTTCCTTGTTCAAACCGCAGGAAGAACTGCTTCGTCAGTACAACGGCCTCGAAGTCGCCATGCTGGAGTCGGTAACGTCCACGGATACGGTCAGTCTGGATTATTTTATGGCGCAACATGGTATCCATGATGTGGATTTTGTGAAGATCGATATTCAGGGAGCTGAGCTGGATGTGTTTAATGGCGGCACGAGTGCGCTTGAAAACGTGGTGACCATCGTTACGGAGGTGGAATTCATCCCCCTGTACTATAAGCAGCCCCTGTTCGGCGATGTATGTCGCTTTCTGACAGCTCAGGGGTTCATGTTTCATAAATTTCTGGGTATGGCCGGCCGGTCCCTTCGGCCGCCCATCATCGGCAACGATCCCAATTTTCCCACGCAGCATATGTGGAGCGATGCGGTCTTCATCCGGGATATCCTCCAGTTAGCGGACTTGCCTTCGGAAAAACTCCTGAAAATGGGTATCCTGAGTTATATCTACGGTAGCCCTGATGTGACGTACCGCTGTTTTGAACTGTACGACCAACAGAACAAGACCGAACTCTGCCACCATTTGCTTGATGTGTATCAAAAACAGATACCCGTATTCAGCACACCACCGGAGAGTAAACATATGACACCGGAAGCCATACAGCAGACAATCAACCGATTCCCGTTCTGGTACCATCGGATCGAACTTCCCTACGGGATCGTCACCCCCGGCTGGGCGCCGCTCAGCAAGGATTCCTACCGGATTCCGACCGATCTCAGCGACAAACGGGTGCTGGATGTTGGAGCCTGGGATGGTTTCTGGACCTTTGAGGCGCTCAAGCGCGGGGCAGCACAGGTGGTGGCCATCGATGATTTTTCCGACTACTTGGGAAGTCTGCCTCGTGAGGATCGCCGGGCGTGGCAGACCTTCGATGCCTGCCGGGAAATTCTGGGGCATTCCGAGTTTCGATGCCCCAGATTCGACATGTCTGTCTATGATCTCCGCGAAGAGTCATTCGGGAAGTTCGATGTGATCTTCTTCTTCGGAACACTCTATCACCTGAGACATCCACTACTGGCACTCGACCGTCTTGCAGCGTTATGTCGGGATGAGATCTTTGTTGAGTCGGCAATTCTTGATGATTTCAGCCCCTACAAGGGGGGGCTTGGCCAGGGATATCCAGGGAACCAGATGGTGATGGAGTTCTACCCGGATACCCAATATGGCGAAAACATGACGAATTGGTGGGTACCCACCTTGGCATGTTTGGCGCAAATGGTGCGGGCAGCCGGGTTTGAAATTATTGAAGGGTGGAAGCTTATGGAAAACCCGGAACATCTGCCCTATTGCAGAGGCTTTGTTCATGGCAAAAAGAAGCATACATAGTCTATTGTTCGTATATGGAGAACTATTTTTGAAGAAATCTTTTTTTTGTTTAAGTTCTGAAAACTCCATCCGATATGAGTACTAACAGACAGTGGCCAGAAGGTCACCTACATTAAACTCCCAGAAAGGGGAAATCACCATGGCACTCTCAGACATCTCATTAACAGCCGGTATGCGCAGTAACCTGCTCCAACTTCAAAACACGTCCAAAAGTATTGACCGCACCCAGGAGCGGCTTTCGACCGGCAAACAGGTCAACAGCGCACTTGACAACCCGACCAACTATTTCGCATCACAGGCCGCACTCAACCGTGCTGCTGACTTCAGCTCACGCAAGGACGGCATGGGCGAGGCTATTCAGACCGTAAAAGCAGCTGATGCCGGCATCACCGCCATCACCGCCCTGGTTTCGGCCGCAAAAGGCTTGGCGCAAGCCGCACTCGGTACCCAGATCACTGCCGATCGCAACGCTTTTGCCACACAGTATAATACGCTGACTTCGCAGATCAATTCCTTGGCCACCGACTCACAGTACAAGGGCACAAACCTCCTGAACGCGGATAACCTTTCCGTAGCCTTTAACGAGAACGCTTCCTCCGCGTTGACGGTCTCCGGTTTTACAGCTTCCACGGCTGGTCTGTCGATGGCAACTGTAGCAACCGGCGGCGCAGGAACTGCCGCATGGGCAACCAACGCCAACATCTCTGCGGATCAGTCCCTCATGGACACGGCGATCACTACCCTGCGCAGTCAGTCCAAGTCTTTGGCAGGAAACCTGAATATCATCACTACTCGCCAGACTTACACAGACCAGATGATCAACACGCTGCAGACCGGATCCGACAACCTGACCCTGGCCGACATGAACAATGAAGGCGCCAACATGCTGATGCTGCAGACCCGCCAGTCCCTGGGGACCACAGCACTGAGCATGTCGTCACAGGCAGCCCAGTCCGTCCTGAAACTCTTCTAAGAACTAGAAGGGCTCACGTAGAAACACGGGGGGGTGAGGATTTTTCCTCCCCCCTTTAGTTGCATCTGCACAGGAGGCTGGTCATGTCAGTTCAGAACATTTTGCCAAACATCCCATCCAACGCTGTTGCGCGCGAGAGGCCTTCCTCAACTTCTGTCTCAACCACGAACAAGACTGTCAGTACCACACTAACGGAGCGGATACAACCAACTGAAATTCAAATGAATTCAGTCGAACAGCCAAACCGCACCTACCAGTCACTCTCTGAGACAACTGTAAAAATCAATCAGGTTGCGGATAGCGTCAGGCAGGCCGACGCCACCATGCAGAAGGTTGGGAGTACGCTCAATAAGATGAAGAGTTCGCTGGAGGAGATCATTAAAAACTATCCTCCCTTCCCGCCGGGCAGTGAGCAACGGGTCAAGGCCTTGAAAAGTTTTGCAGCGCTACGCAATGAGATCGAGAAACTGACATTCCCACCGCCCCCCAGTCTGGTGCCAAAACTGATCTCAGACCCTGCCAAAGCACCAGGCTCGTTTTCTGTGACGCTTGATTCACAAGGCACCAGCGTGAGACTTGATCGCCAGCAGATTGATCCCGGTCCCAGCGGCTTGAACATCCCTGTACTTCCAACAAATCCGCCGCAGGATTCGGGTGATGAGCCGATACACCATGCAATTTCCGCATTGTATCTTGCAGCGAAAACCGTTAGCGACCGCAGACAATCGCTTTCTGATAACTTTGCGCAACAAGCCCTGCCGGCAGCTGTCACTTCAGTTACAAACCAGACCGGGCTTTCCGGTGCTGCCCAAGGAACAGCCACCCTTTCCGAACAGTCGGCATCGGCCAACAGCCGCGATATCAGCGGGATATTTTCCGCCATTCCCGTCGGCATGGCGTTTGCCGGCGACACCTTCCTGAAAAGGTTAACGTAAACATGTCACTAAAACTCGCGCTCAAGCCCCACGAGAGAATTATCATCGGAGGCGCCGTTATCAAAAATGGCGCCTCTTCCTGTCACCTGCTCATAGAAAACAATGTTCCCATTCTGCGTCAAGCTGATATACTTTCCGAAGCCGATGCAAACAGCCCCTGTCGTCGCATCTATTTTGTCATCCAGCTTCTGTACATTGAAGGTGAGAAGAAGCCAGAATTGCAACCCCTATACTGGGAACTCGTCAGCGATGTCCTGGGTGCGGCACCCAGCATGAAAGACTTGATTTCACAGATCAGTCAGCTTATTATCAAAAACAAGTTTTACCAGGCTCTGAAAATCGCAAAAAAATTAATACAGTACGAAGAGGAGTTGCTTAAAAATGTCACTCAATCCAGTTAACGCCTACACAAACATGCAGAAGGACTCTCTTAGTGGCAGGGAGTTGGAAGCTTCAGTTCTGTCACGCGCCGGAATCATGTTGAAACAGGTTAAGGACAACTGGAACGCGCCTGACCGCGACCAGAAATTGTTAGAAGCTATAAAGTTCAATCAAAAAGTATGGAGTTTTTTCCAGGCTGAGCTCTCCGACCCCGAAAACCCGTTACCAAAGAAACTCCGTGAAGACATTCTGAATCTGAGCATCTTCGTCGACAAGCGCCTTTTCGAAGTATTGGCCTATCCCGATCCTGAAAAAATTTCGATTGTCATTGATATAAACTTCAATATTGCTGCCGGACTGCGTAGCAAACCCGAATAGCCCAAGAAGAAAAATCACATACCGAATTACACCCTGCCGAAGGCTATATATCCGGCCTTCCTGAACACACTCGACATTTTCCCATTTATTCATAATCCTGTTTTTGGTTTTGCTCCGCAAGTTGCCTCTTGGCAATATACGGAAAGAATGTTATGAATTTTGCATATTTGATGTCAGGAGGACAAATGGATCCAGCTCATTTCCCACTACTCATTCTGGGCGCCGGCCCTGCCGGCTATACCGCAGCAATCTACGCGGCTCGGGCCAATCTCAACCCGACTCTTATTACCGGATTGCAACCGGGAGGCCAGCTCACAACAACCACCGAAGTTGATAACTGGCCGGGAGATTATGAGGGAGTGCAGGGACCGGAACTCATGGAACGGATGCGCAAGCATGCCGAGCGATTTAATACAAATATCATCTACGATCACATCAAACGCGCTGACTTGGGCAGGTGCCCTTTTCTTCTGGAAGGGGACTCAACAACCTATACCTGCGATGCCCTGATCATAGCCACCGGAGCATCCGCCAAATATCTGGGACTTCCCTCTGAGCAGGCTTTTCTGGGCAAAGGCGTATCAGGTTGCGCCACCTGCGACGGTTTCTTTTACCGAGGCAAAGATGTGGCGGTCATCGGTGGAGGCAGTACCGCAGTGGAAGAAGCACTCTACCTATCCAACATCGCGCGGCATGTGACAATTGTACATCGACGTGATGAGTTCAGAGCAGAGAAGTATCTTGCAAACCTGATTATCGAAAAATCGAAAAGCGGTAATATCACCATTGAATGGGATCATGTATTGGATGAGGTGCTGGGTGATGCGAGCGGCGTCACCGGCATGCGGATACGACACAAAAGCGGCGATTCCACCAAAGAGATTCCGCTTCATGGCGTTTTCATTGCAGTTGGTCACTCACCCAACACATCCATGTTCGAAGGTCAACTTGACATGGTTAACGGCTACATTCGCACAAAATGCGCAAACGTTGAAGGCAACATGACCGCCACCAGTGTCGAGGGAGTTTTTGCCGCAGGTGATGTGCAGGATTATATCTACCGTCAAGCGGTGACGTCTGCCGCATCCGGTTGCATGGCAGCCAAGGACGCCGAACGCTACCTTGCCCTGCTGCCAAAATGACCCATGCCCGAGAACGCATCTGAAACTGGGGGCCTCCAGGTACTTCTGGATGAAATTCAGCGAACGATTTCCGACAACAAACTGTTTCTCCTGAAACTGAAGAGTGACACGGCTGATTCGGAGTTGGACGATAAGCATCCAGAGGGCGTGGATAGTCCGGAAGATGACTTTGAAGAGCTCTGAAAATGCCGATTCACAAACTCATGAGCCTTGTGTATCTTGCGGGGCTTTTTTCATAGCAAAAATGACTGTTCGTTTCCCGACATTCGAATTTAAGCTGTGATTTCAGGTAATAGACCATCAGCACCATGGAGCATAGTAACATGATTACCGCAGCCTCTATTCAGTTCACTATCAAACCAGGCGACATCGACAGCAATCTTGCTCATGTTCGCGCAGCGCTCAAGCGAGTCTCGAATCAGGGAGCTCAACTGGCTGTGCTGCCTGAAATGTGGACCACAGGCTTTTCCTATAAAAACCTGGGTACATTGGCCATGCGTACTGCAGACATTGTTACAGAACTCCTGGAACTTTCCCGTGAACTGGGCCTGGTCATCGTGGGAAGCATGCCTGAGCCGAATGGAGATAAGGTTTTCAATACCATTCATCTGATTGACAACGGAAGACTGACCGGTGTCTATCGAAAGATCCATCTTTTTTCTCTGTTGGGTGAAGACCGATCCTTTTCCAGTGGTGACGGATGGCTTCTGGCGAAGACCTCCGTCGGCACAATCGGTGTAATCATCTGCTATGATCTTCGATTTCCGGAGTTGACACGCCGTCTCGCTCTTGAAGGCGCCCAGATAGTCTGCGTTCCGGCCCAGTGGCCCAAGCCACGCGACGTGCACTGGCGCACTCTGCTGCTGGCAAGAGCTATTGAAAACCAGCTCTTTGTCGTATCCTCCAATGCCTGCGGAGTGATCGGCAAACTGGACTTCTTTGGCATGAGCATGATCATCGGTCCCAAAGGAGAGGTACTTGCGGCAGCTGACAACTCTGAAACCGAAATCATCGCCAAGCTGAACATGCAGGAGATCACCGACTGGCGTGACCAGATTCCCTGCTTTAATGACCGCAGACCGGAGCTGTACTGATTTTCGGCTTGACTTGATTATCTGTTAGGACTAGGTTTTTGTCATGAATTCATCAATTGGAGGTGCTTCACGTGGCCTTGTTGCTTAATGCCGGTATCATTGTCAAGCTTGTCCTGATCCTATTGCTGTTCTTCTCCGTGGTCTCCTGGGCCATCATCCTGTTCAAATTCTTCCAGGTGCACCGCGCCAACAGCGAGTCCGAGCGATTCATGGACCTGTTCTGGAAATCCTCCCGTTTTGACGCAATTGCCTCACAGGTTGACCGTTTTGCCAATTCACCCCTGACGGTGCTGTTCAACGAAGCCTACGCCGAACTCAAAAAAGTTGTGGATGGCAACGCCAAAAGCGACGGTAGCGCCCTCAGCACCGATCTGGGGGGGATTGAAAACGTCTCCCGCGCCCTGCGCCGCGCCACAAATTCGGAGATCACCCGGCTGGAAAAGTACCTGACCTTCCTGGCCACCACCGGTTCCACTTCCCCCTTTATCGGGCTGTTCGGCACGGTCTGGGGCATCATGACCGCCTTTGAGGGGATCGGCAAAACCGGTTCCGCCTCCCTGGCAGTTGTGGCCCCCGGCATTGCCGAGGCGCTGATCGCTACCGCCATCGGCCTGGTGGCCGCCATTCCGGCGGTCATGGCCTACAATCATTTCCAGCACAAGATCCGTGTCTTGATCAATGAAATGGATAGCTTTTCCACCGAGTTCCTCAACATCGTGCAGCGCAACATCACGGGTAAATAACCATGGCCATGGGCGGACGCAATGACAACCGTGGCATCATGGCCGAGATCAACGTCACACCGCTGGTGGATGTCATGCTGGTGCTGCTGGTCATTTTTATGGTTACCGCCCCCATGATGCAACAGGGGGTGCAGGTCAACCTGCCCAAGGCTGACACCAAAGCCATGACCCAGGCCGAAGAGACCGTTGTGGTCGCGGTCGACAGGAGTGGCAAGATTTTCATCAACAAAGATGAAGTTCCGGCCGCGGATCTGCGCTCCCGACTGACCGACATGTTTGCGAACCGGGAGAAGAAAGAGATCTTTCTCAAGGCTGACGCCGGCGTTCCCTACGGCGATGTGGTCAAGGCGATGGCAGACATAAAGGGGGCCGGCATCGAACGTCTCGGCATGGTGACGGAACCGGCGCAGAAATAATGGCGATCAGGCGGTCCACATTTGAAGGCACATTCGGTGTCAGCCTGATTGTCTCCACCGTCATTCACCTGGCGGTTTTTTTGTTGCTGATCTGGTCGGGACGGTTGTTTCCCGTAACAACATCCGTGCAGGAGACTTACTACGTTGATGTGGTCAACTTGCCGGTGGCCTCTCCACGGGCAGGCAGCCCGACCCAGAAGGGGGATGACCTGGAAGCGCCCTCTCCTCCTGCTCTGGAAAAGAGCATGACCCTCCCCGTTCCGCAGAAACCTGAAACCCGCCAAAAGCCACAACCACTGAAGAAACCCACGGAAAAAGGCAAATCAGTCGCAGAATCAGATGCCTTTGCAGAGAAAATGGCCAAGTTGCAAGGCAAGACTGAGGCGCAGCAGCAGCAGGCTACCCTTGAGCGCCTGCGCCGCAAGGTCGCAGCCACCGGCAGCGGCAGATCCGGTATGCCCGGCGCAGGTGGCACCGAGGCAGGCAGCCGCTATGAGGATTATCTCAAGTCGCGACTGGAAGATGCTCTTAAAAAGACCAGCATGTTAACAACAGCAAACCCGGTTGTGGATGTACACCTCACCATTGGCGCCAACGGTCAGATCACTCGGCAGGAATTTGAGCGCAGCACCGGCGACCACGCCTTTGAACGAGCCGTGCAGCGCGCCATAGAACTAGTCGGCGAAACGCTAAAACCTCCTCCCAACCACATGGTTTTTGAAGGCTATTTCAGGTTTATGCCCCGCCAAATAACTAAAAACAAACCCTAAACAATGCGGATACCCATGAAAACCTTTCTGTTATGTCTGGCCCTGCTCCTGATTCCCACCCTCCTTCCGGCTCAACCCGGCTACATCGAGGTTATTGCACCAGGCAGCCGCCAGCTGAAACTGGTTGTGGATTCTCCCCGCAGCCCGGATGCCTCCCCTGTATCGGCATCGGCAAAAGAAATTGGTGATGTAATTGCATTTGACATGAACATCTCAGGTATTGTTGCCGCCGAAACCAGGGAGCAATCGCCGTCGGGCAGGCTTTCTCTTGCGGAAACCGATTTGTTGCCTTGGGTCAATGCCGGATACGACTTGCTTGTGCGAAGTGAGTACAGTATCAGGGGCGATGAACTTACGGTCGAATTCAGACTGTTCGATGTCCCCAACCGCAAGATGATGACGGCAAAGCGCTACCTGGGAAAAACCAAGGATTTGCGCCGTTTTGCCCATACCTTTGCAGACGAGATCATGCTGGTCATGACCGGGGAAAAGGGCTGCTTTACCACGCACATAGCATTTGTTACGACCCGGTCAGGCAACAAGGAGATCGCCATCATGGATTGGGACGGCCATAATTTTATGCAACTGACCCGAAATGGCTCCATCAATCTCAATCCTGACTTTTCGCCGAACGGTCGTGAAATTATTTTTACATCCTACAAACGAGGCAACGCCGATCTCTTTAAGCGATCGCTCTCCAGCACGGTCGAATTACCCGTCTCCAGCAGATCGGGCCTCAACATTACCGGCGCATGGTCACCCGATGGGTCAAAGATTGCCCTGTCGCTCAGCAAAGATGGAAACGCGGAAATATACACCATTGCCAAGGACGGCTCCAACCCGGTGCGCCTGACGATCAACCAAGCCATTGAGGTATCACCGGTCTGGTCGCCAAATGGTTCCCAGATTGCATTTGTCTCCGACCGGCTCGGGAAACCGCAGATATTTGTTATGAATGCCGATGGCGGCAACGTGAGGCGTTTGACAACAAATGGCGCGTACAACGTCAACCCGCGCTGGTCGCCAAAAGGTGACAAAATTGCCTACGCCCGCATGCAGGGAGGAGGGTTCCAGATCTATACCATCAATGTGGACGGTAGCAACGATACCCAACTAACCACATCCGGCAGCAGTGAAAATCCGGCCTGGTCGCCCGATGGCCGCTTTTTGGCATTTAGTTCCCGACGGGAAGGGAGTGACGAAATCTACGTTATGCGTTCCGACGGTTCCGGCCAGACACGTGTCAGCCAGGGAAAGGGACGAGGGACCCAGCCATCCTGGCAGCCCCGCTGACCTCCTTACGGGTTGTCTTTTGAGGGAGTCCTTTTGGTGTATTTTGGAATTAACCCGCAATTAGCGATTGCAATACAGGTATCCTGATGTATACTTTGCGAATGATTTGTGTCTAATTATTGGCGAAGTATCATAATATCAACAAAGGAGAGTACGATGAAACGAGGGATGATTTCACTACTGGTAGGATTAAGCATGGCGGCACTCGCGGTTGGCGGATGCGCAAACAAGGAGACGGTCAAAGCAGAAGAGCCGGTAGCGGTTACCGCACCTTCTCAGCCCACAACCCCCAAGGTAGAAACGCCCAAGACCGAAGCGCCGGCGGTTGTCACCGAAACCGAAAAACCTGTCGTCGAAGCTCAAAAACCGTCAGAGACACCTGTTGTCAAAGAGACACCGGCCGAGACAGCCTTTGAAATTGCATATTTTGACTTTGACAAATCCGAGTTGCGTCAGGATACGCGTGAAGTACTTTCCAAGAATGCCGATATCATGCTGAAGTCTAAAACCAATGTGAAGGTTAAAATTGAAGGTCACTGCGACGAGCGTGGCTCTGCAGAGTACAACCTGGCCCTGGGGGAACGCCGCGCTAAATCAGCCCTGCAGTATCTGCTCACCCTGGGGGTTCCTGCCAACCGCCTCTCAACCATCAGCTACGGCAAGGAGAAACCGGCCGTGCAGGGTAGCAATGAAGAAGCCTGGGCAAAAAACAGAAGGGCTGAATTCGTCATTATCAAATAAGCTCAACTCCCACGGAGTTTGATCAAAGCCGGAAAGCGCCACGCGTTTTCCGGCTTTTTCATTCTTCCGCTCGACCTGGAGTTCATGTACTATCTGAGTCAGTTGCTTTTCATACTGTCCATGACCCATTACAGAAGGAGTATCATGACTTGGTTCACGAAAAACACCGTACATAAGGCAACGGAACTGGCCGAGCAATGCCGGGTTGAGTCCGAGACATACTACCGTTCCGGTTCGTATCACTGTGCGGAAGCGGTTCTGGCGACCATCAGAAACCATTTCCGCCCTGATCTTCCCTCAGAGGTTACGCACATGGCAAGCGGGTTCGGCGGAGGCTCCGGTTCGGGCTGCATCTGTGGCGCTGTTTCCGGAGCAACCATTGGCCTGGGGCTTGTGTTGCAGAATGATAAAAAACGGATTATCCATATGACCCGTGAACTGCACACCTGGTTCAAGGAAAAGTACGGAGTTACCTGCTGCAAAACCATCCGTGCCACACACCCCAAGGATATCTGCCCGGTTCTGACCGGAGAGGTGGCAGGCAAACTGGCTGAGATGTTATCCAGGGAGCGCCCATGACATTTCGTATCACCGTTCTCTGTGAAAATACCGTCGGCCCGATTTCCGGCACATTGGGGGAACATGGTTTCTCAGCTCTGATAGAACGCTCTGGAGAAGAACCACTTCTGTTCGATACCGGGCAGGGAATGACCTTGCTGCATAATGCCAGGCGTATGAATAAGGACTTGGCTAGCGTACAAAAGGTGATTATTTCCCATGGACACTCCGACCATAGTGGAGGCTTGCTGCCCCTGCTTCAAGAGAACGGACATAAACGGATTTACAGCCATCCGTCTGTTTTCTCTTCACGTTATCGTGTAAAAGACACCGGCGAATGTCTCTCGATTGGAATTCCCCAGAACAGGAACACTCTCGAAGCGGCAGGAGCGCTGTTCGATCTTTCGGCAGACTTTCGCGGGATCGCACCCGGCATGTTCCTGACCGGTGAAGTGCCGCGCACTGTTCCATTTGAAACCGGCGACAGGGGACTGTTTGGCGACTGCAACAGACAGCAGATCGACACCACACCCGATGACCAATCGCTGGTCCTGGAAACCGGCAGGGGTTTGGTTCTTGTGCTGGGATGCTGCCATGCCGGCTTGGCCAACACACTGGAACATGTTGCCCACAACATGGGAAGGCGCGATATCCATGCCATAATTGGTGGAACGCACCTCGGTTTCTGTGGTCAGGAACAGGTTGACAAGACCATTTGCGTCTTGAAAAACATGAGCCTCCACAAACTCGCCGCAAGCCACTGCACCGGCTTTGCCGCCTCGGCCAGACTGTCACAGGTTCTTCCCAAAATATTCCAGCCCGCGCACGTCGGATACACCTTGGAAGCATGATATCTCACACCTCGCCGGATGATCCGTACCAGGCAAAATATCACGCTGGACATGCTTTCCCCTCCTCTGCTAAAGTGCCAATTCCATGAAAATCAAACGTTTGGAAATTACCGGGTTTAAATCATTTGCCGATCGGGTTGTGCTGGATTTTCAGCAGGGAGTAACCGGTGTGGTCGGACCCAATGGCTGCGGTAAATCCAATATCGTCGACTCCATTCGCTGGTGCATGGGTGAGCAATCGGCAAAAAACCTGCGCGGCAAAGCCATGGAGGACATCATTTTTGTCGGCAGCGAAACTCGAAAACCGCTGGGAATGGCGGAAGTGTCGCTGGTATTCTCCACCGAAGATGGCCGTGCGCCGGCAAAATACCTGGATTACGCCGAAATCCAGCTTACCCGCCGTCTCTACCGCGATGGCGAAAGCGACTATCTGATCAACAAAACCCCCTGCCGGCTGATGGACATCACCGAACTGTTCATGGATACCGGTGTTGGAACGCGGGCGTATTCGATCATCGAACAGGGCAAGATCGGCATGATCCTGCACTCACGCCCCGAAGAACGGCGCTTCTTGATCGAAGAAGCTGCCGGAGTAACCAAATTCAAGTCCCGCAAGCAACAGGCACTGAAGAAGATCGAAGGCACTCGCCTGAACCTGGCCCGTCTGGCGGACGTACTGGGTGAAATCAAACGCCAGCTGGCATCACTCCAGCGCCAGGCCAAAAAAGCAGAAAAGTTCCGCGAGTACCGTGACGAACTACGGGAAATCGAGTTACTGTTCACAGCCCATGAGTACCGTACGGCACTTGCCCAGCGGCGTTCGGCCGAGAGTGACCAAGCCACGCTCAATGAGCGTATTCGCGACGTTTTCTCTGCGTCGGCTCTTTCGGAATCACGTATCGAGGGCACACGCCTGCAACTGGTGGAAGCGGAAAAAAACCTGGCCACCAACCAGGAGGAAATCTACCGCATCAGGAATCTGCTCAGCACGACCGAAAGCGGCCTCGAATTCCAACGCAAGGAGTTGTCAAGCCTGACCGGGCGGATATCCAGACTGGAAAGCGAATCCGGCGAACTGGGGGGACGCTTGCGGGAATGCGCTGCGCAACGCCAACTGCTCGAACAACGCCGCGACTCCTCATCCAGCGAAGCAGAAGCGCTGCAGACAACCCTGACCGAAGAGGAAACTGCCCTGACTGGTCACCAGCGCGCCGAGCAGGAACTACTCCTGTTGCTTGAGGGGAAACGTAAAGAACTTTTTTCTGCGCTGTCCGAATCAGCTCAGTACAAGAATCGCCTGGAGAGCTCCCGCAAACAGCTGACTGCTCTGGACGAACGCCTGGAACGCCATGGTCGCGAGAGAATCCAGCTTGCTGAACGCCTGGAGCTGAACCGCCGGCGTGCTGCCGAGGTGAATGGAGATATCTCACGCTGCGAAGGCGAACAGGAAGTACTTCAGGTTGAGGTCTCCACCCTGCGACGTCGCGAAGACGATCTGAAGATCCGTCTGCCCGAGCAGGAAGCGCTGTGGCAAAAACAACGTGACGAGTTGAACCGCGCATCGTCGCGTCTGCATTCCCTCCAGGAGCTGGAAGCCCAGTTTGCCGGTTACGGTCGGGGGGTCAAAAGTCTGATGCAATCTCCTGAGCTGCGGCCACGCTTCAGCGGACTGCTGGCTGACTGCATAACAGCCCCCCGCGAGCTGGAAACAGCCCTGGAGGCTGCTCTGGCGGATCGTTTACAATGTGTGCTCTGTTCCGATGAGCGTGACGCGGTTCAGGCCCTGGAATTTCTCAAGAATAACAACGGTGGGCGAGCCGGTTTGGCGCTACCGTTGCCAGGTGAGCCATCACCCGCGCCCGGGGTGACGGGAGCGCTCCCCCTGGAGAACCTGATTCAGGTATCCGGCCCCCACGGGGGATTAATCCGGCAGATCCTGAAGGAAATCATGCTGGTGGATAACCTTCCGCAGGCCATGGAGCTGGCCAGGAACCACCCCGACCTATCCTTTGTCACCCGCGATGGCGACATGGTTGCTCTGGGTGGTGTCCTGACCGGCGGCTCCCCCGAGCAGATACGCCAGGGTATCATCCATAAAAAACGTGAAATCAGGGAACTGGAGGTACAGACACACAACCTGGACCGGTTGGTGGCAGAACTGGGAGCCGAACGGGACCGACTGCGCCTTGACGCACGGAACGTGGGCGAAGAATTGAAAAACAGCGCTACCCTGCTACATCAGGCAGAGCTGAAACTGGCCGGACTGCGCAAGGACCATCAACGCGCCTCAGATGAGATTATCCGCACCGAGGAACGCCTGGAGGTTCAGACTCTTGAGGCAGCATCACTGAGTGAGGAGCGCGACACCCTTGACGCCGAGCAACGCCTGGCAGAAGGGAAACTGACAGAGATCGGAGAGACCACCCCGGGGCTTGAGCAGGATGCCTCCCGCTTCAAGGGCGAGCTGGAGAACTGTCGCGAGCAGCTATCCCTGCTCCGCGAGCGGGTCACCACCATTCGGGTACAGGTGGCAACCCTCAAGGAACAACGTGAAGCCAGCCTGAGCGGTATTGCTGACCTTGATCGCCAGTCCCATGAGTTGACCCGGCGCATGACCAGTGATCATGGGGAGCTTGAACAGGGGCAATTGGAGCGAAGCAAGCTGCAGGAATCCATTGCTTCGCTTACCGAGCGTCTTGAGGAGCTGGTACGCACGCAAGACGCTGAGGAAAAACGATTTGCGGAGACGCGCCTGGCATACGAGGCAGCCAGCCATGAACTGACCGCGGCCGAGAGCGACGCAAAAAAGATACGTGAAGAAAACGACGCCGTTCGCCAGGTCCAGGCAGATCTCAACCTGCGTTTCTCAACCCTGGCCATGCAGATCGATCACCTGGAGCGGTCTCTTCTGGAAAAACACCGCATCGAGCTGTCCGACGCGCTGACCAGACTGGAAGCAACGGAGTTTGATCAGCCCTCCCGCCAGGAGCGTCAATCCGAACTGAGACGCCTGCTGGATGATATGGGCGAGGTCAACCTGATGGCAATTGATGAGTATGCTACAATGGAAGAACGATTCTCGTTTCTTACCTCCCAGAAGGATGATCTGGAGGAGTCGCTCCGCAGCCTGCAACAGGCAATTCAACGCATCAACCGCACCACGCGGCAACGCTTTCTGGAAACCTATAACTTGGTCAACGCGAAGTTTCAGGAGGTGTTTCCGCGCCTCTTCTGCGGCGGAAAGGCCGAGTTGCGGCTGACCAACGAGGATGACCTGCTGGAGACCGGAATCGATATTATCGTGCAACCACCGGGCAAAAAGCTCCAGAACGTGACCCTTCTGTCGGGCGGAGAAAAAGCATTGACCGCGGTGGCGCTGATCTTTTCTATTTTCCTGATCAAGCCAACCCCGTTTTGCCTGCTTGACGAGGTCGATGCGCCACTGGATGATGCCAATATCGGCCGTTTCAATGAAATGGTGCGTGAGATGAGCGCGTTTTCCCAGTTCATTATCATCACCCATAACAAGGCTACCATGCAGGTGGCCGACACGCTCTACGGGATCACCATGGAGTCTCCCGGCTCATCAAAGGTCGTTTCAGTAAAACTGCATTAATAGAAACGAGGAGTGCGATTCATGCCTTATAGCAACATTCTGGAAGAACTGGTCAACAGCACCCCCCATTCAATCGGAGCAATTCTGGTTGATTGGGAGGGGGAGGCCGTACAGGAGTACTGTCACTGCACCCCCTATGACATCCGTTTCATGGCCGCCCATCAGGCAATTCTTCTCAACCACCTCAAGGAACTCTCCATCCGCATGGAAAGCGAGGAGGCTGTCCGGGACTTTTCCATATCAACCGACCAGGCGCACCTGATTATCGGGTGTATTGATGATGATTATTCACTGATGATGAGCGTTGATCGAAGATGCCCCTTGCATCTCGCGCTTTACCGTTTCCGCAACACCGTTGCGGAGCTGAGAAGGGAGATTTGATGGAACAGCCGAAAAAGAAGGGCTTCTTCAAAGGATTGATCGATAAAATAAGCGGCGTGCCATCATCACCAGATATATCGCTCGAATCTGCTCAGGAACCCCAAGCGGAGATGCAGAACACTCTCCGGAGAGAACCTCCTGAAGTGAAGATTGTCGCCCCTGTCGTGGTCGAGCCGGTTCCCCCGGCCAAACCTGGTTTTTTTGAGCGACTCAAGCTGGGTTTGCAGAAGACCAAGGATGGCTTGATCGGGCGTATTGATACACTGGTGTTGGGGAAAAAAGAGATCGATGCCGATACGCTGGAAGAGCTGGAGGAGATCTTGATCACCTCCGACGTGGGTGTCAAGACAACGGTAGAACTGATCCGCAGGCTGGAGCAGCGCCTTGGTCGCAACGAGTTGAAAGACGGTGAGGCACTGAAAAGCGCACTCAAGGAAGAGATTCTTCAACGCCTGACCGCTCACCACAGTGTACTGGATATCGACAACCGGCAACCTTTTGTGCTGCTGGTAATTGGAGTGAACGGCGTCGGCAAGACCACCACCATCGGAAAGTTGGCCTCCCGTTTCACGGCATCGGGAAAAAAGGTTCTGCTTGCGGCGGCAGATACCTTCCGGGCAGCGGCGTCCGAACAGCTGGTGGTCTGGGGTGAACGTTCCGGTGTGGATGTCATCCGTCACAAGGAGGGAGCGGATCCCTCGGCAGTTGTTTTCGACGCCTGCAAGGCAGCAGTGGCAAGAAATATTGACATACTGATTGTTGACACGGCGGGGCGCATGCACACCAAGGTTAATCTGATGGAGGAGATGAAGAAAATCCGCCGCGTCATCGACAGGGAAATCCCCGGCGCCCCCCACGAGACCCTGCTTGTGGTGGATGCGGCCACCGGCCAGAACGCCATATCCCAGACACGACTTTTCAAGGAGGCCGCCGGTGTTACCGGCATCGCCCTGACAAAGCTTGATGGCACGGCCAAAGGTGGAATTGTGGTGGCGGTAAGCCATGAATTTGCCCTGCCGGTCCGCTATATCGGAGTTGGCGAGACGATCGAAGACCTGCGTGATTTCAGCCCGCAGGAGTTCACGGATGCCCTCTTCCAAGCCTGACAAACCAGCGCCCAAACAGCGCCCGAAGAGGCGGGAAGCTCGCAATTTCGGGCAATTAGGGCTTGACTTCACCCCTACGTCCGCGTATAGTTATTTCCCCCGAAAGGAGAGTGAACCCATGAATCACGAGCTTATTGAATCACTTGACAGCAAGGTCGCCGACCTTCTGAATAAATACCAGGTATTAAAAGAAGAAAACGTACGACTCACGGAAGAGAATGAGCGCTTCAAGTCAGACAAGGAGACGCTCAGGTCCCGCATCGACGCCATCCTGGGAAAACTGGACGGGATCTGACCAGATTGAAAACATCCCACTCCGTATCGGTATTGGGCCGGGAAATCTCGGTGAGAAGCTCTGCATCCGCCGCAAAGGTTCAGCAGATTGAAACCTTTGTCAACACTAGGTTGCAGGAAATCGGCGCAGCCCTCAAGAGCGGCGATGCCCAACTGGTACTAACCCTGGCATTGCTCAATACTACCGAAGAGCTGTTTGATCTGCAAAAAATGCTTGAAGAAGACGCATCCCTTGAAGTCAGGCTACGGGGAATGCTCGACAAACTGGAATCGGCCTGAGTGATACGCAAGGTCTCTTCAGGGAGACTTGATCATATATTCGCAACAGCTCAATCAGTCTCGAGTGCGCAACACGACAGCGCCTCTTTTTACTGATATCTGCACGCAGCAGAATATATTCTCAACAAAGGAAAGAAATAGCTCCTCGAGCACAGGAACCGGAGCAGCACCATTAACCACGGCACTGACGAGCCATTTCCACACCTTTCCCCCCTGACCGACCCCACCCGGAACATTCTCCGGGACCTTCACTCGCCAATACGCAGCACACTATTCCCGTCTGAAAGCGATAGGGGATCATGCCGAAGCGAACCTTACGTCAGCAGATGCTGGCTCACCGACGATCACTCAGCCACGACTCGTGGCTTGAGGCCAGCCGGCATGCTCAGCTCAACACCCTGACCCTGCCGGAATTTTCCCGGGCGGGATGTGTTGCGCTCTACTCGCCGGTTCACAACGAGATTGATACAGCGCTGATTCTCGAAGCAGCTTTTGCAACCGGCAAGCGGACGCTCTTTCCGGTCGTATGCGGTCAGGACATGGTGCTGCGCCAGGTGGACCACCTGAAACAACTCAAGCGGGGGTGTTTCGGAGTTCTAGAACCCTGCGGCATGAGCCCAGATCATCTGGCTGACGAAGCAGACCTGATCATCGTTCCGGGCGTAGTTTTCGACCCTACCGGTCATCGCATCGGCTATGGAAAAGGCTTTTATGACCGTTTCCTGCAGAGCCCCGGACTTCGGGCCGCACTCGTCGGATTGTGCCATGATTTCCAACTGATTGACCAAAATCTTCCGGCTGACCGGCACGACATCCGGATGGATATTATCGTCACCGAACAACGGATTATTTGCTGTGGAAGTAACCGGCGCCACCCTGATGGCCCGGATTCATATAGAGGAGGTTGTTGAAATGCAAAACATCTGGATGCTCGTACTTACCCTGTTGGCAGCGGTCGGAGCCTATTTTGCGGGAAGCAGACTCAACAAAAAGGATTCAGGCCTGATCGTCAGACAATCCGAGGAATTGGCGTCGAAGATGCTCGAAGATGCACGACGCGAGGCCGAAACCATCACAAAGGAAGCGGAACTGAAGGCCAAAGCCGAGATTATTGAAGCCAAGGCAGGTCACGATCTGGAAATAACCGAGAAGAAAAAAGATCTACAGACCTTTGAAAAGCGTTTACAGCAGAAGGAAGAGAATCTTGATAAAAAATTTGGTCTTATTGAACAAAAAGAGCTGGACAACCTCAAGAAGGAACAGGTTCTCTCTGCAAAGGAACAGTCCTTGGCAGTCAAGGATGAAGAGCTGAAAAAGGCTGCCGATGTCCAGCAGGCCAAGCTGGAGGAAATATCAGGCATGTCACCGGCTGAAGCCAAGAAGGAACTGATGGACAGCATGGAGGACGAAGCCAAACACGATGCTGCCAAGCGTATCAAAGCCATCGAGGAAGAGGCGCGAGAGACTGCTGACAAAAAAGCCAAGGAGATTATTTCACTGGCGGTCCAGCGCTACGCAGGCGAATATGTGGCTGAAAAAACGGTTTCGGTTGTGCCGCTTCCATCAGATGAAATGAAGGGGCGCATCATCGGCCGTGAGGGAAGAAATATCCGGGCCCTGGAGGCAGCCACCGGCATCGATCTGATAATCGATGACACTCCGGAGGCGGTGATCCTGTCCGGATTCAATCCGGTTCGCCGCGAAGTGGCCCGCATTTCGCTGGAAAAACTGATCAGCGACGGCCGCATCCACCCCGGTCGCATTGAAGAGGTTGTGGCAAAAGCCACCGAGGAAGTTGATATCGGCATCAAGGAAGCTGGCGAGCGCGCCGTCTTTGACCTGGGTGTGCACGGCATTCACCCTGAGATCATCAAACTGATCGGTCGCCTCAAATACCGCACCTCCTATACCCAGAACATCTACCAGCACTCGCTGGAAGTTGCTTTTATCTGCGGCATCATGGCCGCGGAACTGGGCGTCAACGTCAAACAGGCCAAACGGGCCGGTCTGCTGCACGATCTGGGCAAAGCCGTAGACCACGAAGTGGAAGGCTCCCACGCCGTAATCGGGGCAGATCTGGCCCGTAAATACGGGGAGTCCGTCAAGATCGTGCATGCCATCATGGCCCACCATGAGGACGAAAAACCGAACAGCGTACTGGCGGTACTGGTTCAGGCCGCCGATGCGCTCTCAGGCGCACGCCCCGGTGCACGCCGCGAAATGATGGAAACCTATGTCAAACGCCTTGAAGATTTGGAGCGGATTGCCACATCCTTCGGCGGAGTGACCAACTCCTTTGCCATCCAGGCCGGACGGGAAATCCGCGTGATGGTTTCCAGCGACCATGTCACCGATGAACAGTCGCTGATCATGGCCCGCGACATTGCCAAAAAAATCGAAGCGGAAATGACCTATCCCGGCCAGATCAAGGTCAATGTCATCCGGGAAACGCGAGCCGTGGAATATGCCCGTTAAAATCCTCTTTATTGGTGACATCATCGGCAAACCTGGCCGCCAGGCGCTTTCCCGCGAACTGGATCGCCTGGTGGACCGGCACCGCGTCGACCTGGTTATTGCCAACGGAGAAAATGCCGCCGGTGGGTTCGGCTTGACCACCGAGACGGTCAAGGAGTTATTCGACCTGGGGGTGGCCTGCCTCACGAGCGGCAACCATATCTGGGACAAGAAGGAACAGGTTCCGCTTGTACTGGCAAACCAGCGCATTATTCGACCCGCCAACTATCCCGACGGTGCCCCCGGCCGGGGCAGCATGATTGTCACGACTCCGGGTGGAATCAAGGTGGCTGTGCTCAATCTGGAAGGGCGCATTTTCATGAAAAACCTGGAGTGCCCCTTCCGGACCGCTGATCGAGAAATTGAACAGCTACGCCAGGAAACCCCGATTATTTTTGTGGATTTTCACGCCGAAGCAACATCGGAAAAAACCTCCCTCGGATGGTATCTGGACGGGCGGGTCAGCGCCGTGATCGGTACCCACACCCATGTGCAGACCGCCGACGAGCGCATCCTGACCCAGGGAACAGCCTACATGTCCGACGCCGGCATGACCGGCAGCTTTGATTCGGTTATAGGCATCGGTAAAGACGAGGCCATCCGCAAGTTTCTGACCCAGTTACCGGTCAAGTTTGAAGTTCCCAAAAAAGATATTCGCCTGAATGGCGTTGTTGTCGCCATCGACCAAATAACCGGCAAAGCGCTCGGCATTGAGCGAATTGCGGTCAGTTGCTGAAATATGAATAGTGTGAGGAGCCATAGCATGTCCGTTTCAGAACAGATGGCAGTTATCAAACGTGGTGCAGTTGAGATTTTAATCGAAAAAGAGCTGGAGAGTAAACTTGAGAAATCGCTTACATCCGGCGTACCGCTCAAAATCAAGGCCGGCTTCGATCCAACCGCCCCTGATCTGCATCTGGGACATACCGTACTGATTCATAAGTTGCGGCAGTTTCAGCAACTGGGCCACGAGGTCAACTTTCTGATCGGCGATTTCACCGGCATGATCGGCGACCCCACCGGTAAATCCGAAACACGTAAGGCGTTGACACGCGAAGATGTACTGAAGAATGCAGAGACGTACAAGGAACAGGTCTTCAAGATCCTGGACCCGGCCAGGACCAAGGTGGTTTTTAACTCCACCTGGCTGAACGAGCTTGGCTGCAGCGGGCTGATCGGGCTGGCATCCAAATACACCGTGGCCCGTATGCTTGAACGGGACGACTTTCACAAACGATTCTCCGGCCAGCAGCCGATCAGTATCCATGAATTTCTCTACCCCCTGGTCCAGGGCTATGATTCAGTCGCCCTGAAATCCGACGTGGAACTGGGAGGCACCGACCAGAAATTCAACCTGTTGGTGGGGCGCGAACTGCAGCGCGAATGGGGCCAGGAGCCCCAGTGCGTGCTGACCATGCCGCTGCTGGAAGGGCTGGACGGCGTCAACAAGATGTCAAAATCGCTTGGCAACTATATCGGCATCAATGAACCGGGTGACGAGATTTTTGGCAAAGTCATGTCCATTTCCGATGACCTCATGATCCGCTACTACGAACTGCTCTCCGACATGCCTCTCATCGATCTTGAGAAACTCAAGATCGGCCTGAAAGACAGTTCCCTGCATCCCATGGAGGCCAAGAAAGCCCTGGGTCGCGAGCTCGTGGGCCGTTTTCATGGGGAATCGGCGGCGCGAGCAGCCGAGGAAAATTTCGTCAAGCGTTTCCGCGACAACGAGATCCCCGACGAAATGCCCCAGATCTGCCATGGGCTGAGCGATGGTGCCTTGCTCCTGGCCCGCGCCATGACCGAGGCGGGTCTGACCAAGTCAAATGGCGAGGGACGCCGCTCCATCGATCAGGGAGGCGTCAAACTGAACGGTGAAAAGATTTCCAACGCCAACCTGGAACTGGATACGGCCGGCGAGTATATCGTCCAGATTGGGCGCCGCCGTTTCGCTCGAATCGTGGTGACCTGAGAGCATGATCCACCTTTCCAACATCACAAAACAGCACGGCTCGCAACTTCTCTTCCGCGAAGCAAATTTCCAGATTACCCCAGGCAGCCGCAGTGGGCTGGTGGGCCCAAACGGTGCCGGCAAAACCTCTATTTTCCGCATCATCACCGGTGAAGAAGAGGTGGATGGTGGCGCAATAACCTGCGCAAGGAATACAACTATCGGCTACTTTTCCCAGGATGTGGGAGATATGGCCGGATGCTCGGCCCTGGAAGAGGTCATGGCCGGCTCAGCAGAAACGACACGTCTGGCAGTGGAACTGAAGGAGATGGAAGCGGCCATGTGCGTACCGCAGTCGGACGATGACATGACGGCGCTGCTGGAACGCTATGGCACTGCCCAGGAGAATTTCGAGCACCGTGACGGCTACAACCTGGACACCCGCGCCCAGACCGTGCTGACCGGCCTCGGAATCGGACCGGACCGTTTTGACCACCCGGTGGAATCCTTCAGCGGCGGGTGGAAAATGCGCATTGCATTGGCAAAGATCCTGACACTGAAACCGGATGTACTTCTACTGGATGAGCCAACCAACCATCTGGATGTGGAATCAATCATCTGGCTGGAGGAATGGCTCTCCAACGAATTCAACGGCGCCTTGCTGATGACCAGCCACGACCGGGATTTCATGAACCGTGTCGTGACCCGCATCATTGAAGTTGCCAATAAATTGGTCACAACCTACAGCGGTAACTACGATTTCTACGAGAGGGAACGTGATATTCGCCGCGATCAACTCCTTGCCAGCCACAAACGACAGCAGGACATGCTGGCAAAGGAAGAGGAGTTCATTTCCCGCTTTGCAGCCCGCGCCTCCCATGCCGCCCAGGTCCAGTCACGGGTAAAGAAGATCGAAAAGATCGAACGCATCGAGATTCCACCCGAGGAGCGAACCGTTCGTTTCGAATTCAATGAGCCTCCCCGAAGCGGTGACGATGTGGTGCTGATGGATAAACTGGGAAAAATCTGGAAGACACCGGACAACACTGACCACCCGGTATTCAGCGGCATCTCGGGGGTTATTCGCCGCGGAAATAAAATTGCCCTGGTTGGGGTAAATGGCGCCGGCAAATCAACCCTCCTGAAAGTATTGGCTGGCCAGACCGATCCAACCTGCGGATCATTCTCACTAGGAGCCAATGTGGAGCTGGGCTACTTCAGCCAGCATGCCATGGAGCTGCTCGAACCGCGCAAAACCGTTTTCGAAACACTCCAGGACGTCCTGCCCCTGGCAAATATTGGCATTATCCGCAACCTGCTGGGCGCATTTCTCTTTTCGGGTGATGCCATTGATAAACGCATTGAAAATCTTTCCGGTGGAGAAAAGAGCCGAGTCGTGTTGGCATCCCTCCTGGCGCGTCCGGTCAATTTTCTCGTCATGGATGAACCGACCAACCACCTGGATATCCGTTCACGGGAAGTTCTCCTGGAAGCATTGCTGAATTTCAGCGGGACAGTACTGCTGGTGAGCCATGACCGTCACTTCCTGCGCATGCTGGTGGATCGGGTTTTTGAAATCGACCATGGCGAGATGAGAATCTATGAGGGAAGCTACGATTACTATCTTGGAAAAACTCTCTGCGGGCAGGCTTGATAAATTTTCTTTTTGCATTCTGCATTTAATTAGATTGACAAGCCTGTCGCAGGGCTGTTACTGTACATAAATATTCGTGGCTCTCACGGATCAACTTAACGAAGCAGTATCAGGAGAAGGTAAGTACATGGTAAACGGAACAGTAAAATGGTTTAATGACAGCAAGGGGTTTGGTTTTCTTGAGCAGGAAAATGGCGAAGACGTTTTCGTACATTTCTCCGCGATTTCGGGCGACGGCTTTAAATCCCTTGCAGAAGGCGATAGCGTAACGTTCGAACTGGTTAAAGGTCCTAAAGGCCTGCAGGCAGCAAACGTAACCAGAATTTAAGTTATAAAACCGGCATTGCAAAAGAGCCCCGGAGTAATTCGGGGCTCTTTTGCGTTGTGCATAAAATGACCGAGTAACGGGAAGAGTGTTGCATGACAAACATGATCACCGCGGCAGGCCTGCGAAAACTTGAGGAAGAATTTGACTATCTGTGGCGTATTGAACGCCCAAAAGTTGTACGGGGAGTATCCGACGCTGCGGCGGAGGGAGACCGATCCGAGAATGCCGAATACATCTATGGCAAAAAGCGACTGCGGGAAATCGATAAAAAGCTGAAACACCTGGGCGGCCGTCTCAAGGTGCTGAAAGCCTGCTCCCTGCCCGCTAACCCGAAGTCTGTCAGCTTTGGTTGCTGGGTTACCTATGAAGACATGGATGGCGCAGAACGCAGTTACCAGTTGGTGGGACCGGACGAATTCGATGTAAGCGCCGGCAAGATCAGCATTGACTCACCGGTTGGACAGGCACTACTGGGCAAAAAAGTCGACGATGAGGTGTTCATCCGGAGACCAAGCGGCGATCTTACCGTCTACATAACCAGGATCAGTCCGAAACAGCCTTAGATTTGTCTCTGTTCACAAAAAAACGCGCCACGTTCCACCTGGGAACCGGCGCGTTTTTTTAGTCCCAATCTACAGCGTCAATTCGGCATGGCCATGGTACAGTCGCTCCCGCTCTTGCGACACATCTGCGTCTTCCAGATACTCATCAAATCCCATGACTCTGTCGATAACACCTCCGGGAGTGATTTCAACGATCCTGTTAGCCACGGTGGAAACGAACTCATGATCGTGTGAGGCAAACAGCACCACTTCACTGAATGCGATCAAACCGTCATTCAGAGCGGTAATTGACTCCAGGTCCAGATGGTTTGTCGGCTCATCCAGGATCAGCGTGTTTGCCCCACTGAGCATCATCCTCGACAGCATGCAACGGACTCGCTCTCCACCGGAGAGGACACTGGTCTTTTTGAGCGCTTCGTCACCGGAAAAGAGCATCCTTCCCAGGAAGCCACGGGCAAATGTTTCACCTTCCGTGGGCGGTGAATACTGCCCGAGCCACTCGATCAGATTCAGGTCACTCGCAAAATAGGCACTGTTTTCCTTGGGAAAATAAGAACTGGTGATGGTCACGCCCCAACGAAAACTGCCGCCGTCCGGCTCAAGCTCGCCAGCCAGAATCTGAAACAGGGTGGTTTTGGCAAGACTGTTACCACCCACAAAGGCAATTTTGTCCCCCTTGCGGACAACCAGGTCCAGGCCATTCAGAACATCAACTCCTTCAATGTTCTTGGAGAGGCCCTGAATTTCGAGAATAATATCACCACAGGCGCGCTCCGGCTTGAAAACCACATGGGGATACTTTCGTGACGAAATCGGCATGTCCTCAAGGGTAAGTTTCTCCAGCAGCTTCTTGCGCGATGTGGCCTGTTTGGCCTTGGATGCGTTGGAACTGAAGCGCTGGATAAACTCCTTCAGTTCATTGGCCTTGTCGCTGATCTTGCGGTTTTCATTCTGGCGCTGCCTCAGGTTGAGTTGACTGGCATGGTACCAGAAATCATAGTTGCCGACATAGACCTGAATCCGTCCGAAGTCGATGTCGGCCGTATGGGTGCAAACCTGGTTCAGGAAGTGGCGGTCATGGGAAACAACGATGACCGTGTTGGGAAAACGATAGAGGAACTCTTCCAGCCAGTTGATTGATTTGAGGTCCAGATTGTTGGTCGGCTCATCCAGCAGCAACACGTCAGGATTGCCAAAGAGCGCCTGAGCCAGCAGTACGCGCACCTTCTGCCCCCCCTCCAGATCCTTCATCAGCCTTCCGCGCAACTCCTCCGGAACTCCAAGACCATTGAGCAACACGGCCGCCTCGGATTCGGCCTCATAGCCGTTCATCTCGGCAAACTCACCTTCCAGTTCGGCAGAGCGGACTCCGTCCGCTTCACTGAAATCAGGTTTTGCGTAGATTGCCTCCCGTTCGGTCATAATTCGGTAGAGGCGTTCATGTCCCATGATGACCGTGTTCAGAACCGTATATTCATCGAAGGCAAACTGGTCCTGCCGCAAAACCGCGAGTCGCTCCCTTGTCCCGATGGTTATGGAACCCGAGTCGGATGCAATTTCACCAGCAAGAATCTTCAGAAAGGTGGATTTGCCTGCACCATTGGCGCCGATCAGTCCGTAACAGTTGCCCGGCGTAAACTTTATGTTGACGTCCTTGAACAGGACACGCTTTCCGTAGGAAAGCGAAATGTTTGTTGCTGCAATCATGGTACGTTTGACTCCCTTGCCAAAAAAAATAAAAACCACAGGGGGGAACCCTGTGGTTCACATATTGTTTAAGTTTATAGCACATTTACCGGTCTGGCGGCAACACCTTTTTCCCCGGTGATAGACCCTTGGCGGTCAACCAGTCAGGCACACTCACCTTCCGGAACGCAAAGGAGCGCACTGGGCAGTCGCGTTGAAAATCCGGCCGCATGCAGATGCCCTCCCCCTCCGAAACGGGAAGCGATCGCTGCCACATCGACACCTCCGGAGTTGGAGCGCAGCGACCATTTTCGCAGGGAGCCCTGATCGTGGTACCCGGCTGCAAAGGGAAATCCATGGGCCAACTCTCCGACCAGATCGCTGATGATGTCTTCGTAACAGTTGACAACCGGCACCTGGTAGCCGGCAATGGTGGTGATGACCGCTTTCTCCCGGTGCAGGTCAATCATGCGTCGGCGGTAGCGATTAATAACCCTGCCCTCATCCAGAAGAGGCAGCAAGACATCTTCTCCGCTACAGAGCTGTTCCCAGATGGCAAAATCCATCGGCCGTGACATCAGGGCAGCATAAATATCGCTGGTACCCTCAAGTTCAAAACGCCATAAATCGCGGTCCTGAATATGGAGAAAAAGCCGTGGAGGGGGACCAGTATGGTAATACTCCCAGGTCAGCACGGATCCCGATTTGTTCATGTCAAAGACCACTTTCAGATTGTCGTGTTCCCGCTCAAGTCCTTCCAGATCCTGTTCGGCGGACGTATGATGATCAATGACAATTACCGAACGGGCCACAAGGCACATCTCTTTTAAGACCGCACGCCGATAGGAAAAATCCACAATATACACATCCCTCCCGGTCACATCGGGTGGGTCCTGACTGTAGACACCGGCCACGAGATCGCAGCAGCACTCATTTCCCTTCCGGAAAAGGGTAGATATGGCATAGGCGGCGGCGAAACCATCGGGGCAGCCACCGTGATAGATGACAAGCGGGCGTTCCAAAGGCGTTCCTTTCAGACAAAGATCAGTTCCCAACGAAAGGAGTTGCAGATGTTCCTCAAGAGCGCAACCCTTTAAGGGGAAACAGTACATGTGTGTATGTGGAAGAAAAAAATCAGGCAAGCAGGATGTTTCAGCAAACTCCACATGAGTGGGTGATACTTGCAGACCGGTTTATAAGCATAGCAAGGCTTTTCCAAAATTCCAATTTTTTTCATCTTTTCAGTCGAGCGTTGAACGCATTTTTTTGCGCATTGAGGTGTTCTTCTTCTCGGTCAGGCGTTTTTCCTTGGCCCTGCGAGGTACTTTCGTGGCCAGACGCTTTTTCACAACCTGTTGTCGCCTTTCCAGAGCTGCTTCCAGGCGGGCCAAGGCTTTTTCTCGATTTTGAAGCTGGGAGCGGCTTTCGGAGGCCTGTACCACGATACCGGTCGGAAGGTGACGGATACGAACCGCCGAATCTGTGGTATTGCGGTGCTGGCCACCAGGACCGGATGCACGGTAATATTCGATTTTTATGTCTGCTTCACGAATTTCAACCATGGGACACTCCCCCCGTGGACTCTGACAGACGTATCACCTGATCAGCCAGCGCCGTACAAGCGGGCCGGTGGCTGATAATCAGAGCGGTTTTGCCCCTGATGCGCTTTGCAAGTCGGGTAACCACCTCCTGCTCCATCGAGGCGTCCAACCCTTCAGTCGGTTCATCCAGCAACAAAACCGGCGCATCTTTCAGCAGCGCCCGCGCCAGGGCAATACGACGAGCCTCGCCACCGGAAACAGAACAGGCTCCCTCCCCCACTGCCGTATCAAGTCCCATTGGAAGCCCGGTCACCCACGGTGCCAAGCCGCTCTCAAACAGAACCGTCTGCAACTCTTCCTCGGATGCATTGGGGCGTGCCAGCAGGATATTCTCCCTGATGGAAGTATTGAAAAGGTGCGGTTGCTGTGGGAGCACGGAAAAAAGACGCCGTACATCATCGCCGGCCAGCTTACGGAGTTCCGTTCCTCCCACAGTTATGCTGCCGCTGTAATCGCGAAAACGGAGCAGTATCTCAACAATGGTGCTTTTGCCACTACCGCTTGGGCCCACCAACACCGCCCTGCTTCCGGCCGGAATACGCAGATTAAAATTTTGCAGCACCGGCAGTCCGTCAACATAGGAACAGCACACATCCCTGAAAACAATATCCGAAGCACTTGGCAGCGGTTCTCCCGGCAAGGGGGGATCGGGAACCGGTGGCAACGCATCCGTAAGCTGACATATGCGCCTGAGCGCTTCACCAACCGCCGGAATTGTCTGCAGTGCATGTGGCAACATACTCGCAGCTTCAAAGGACGCAGCACTGAAGAGCAGCAGCATCACCAGTTCCGGTCCCGTCAAAGCGCCAGCGTTCACCGCAGGACAAGCGGCAGCCAGCACACCTGCCATGCCCAGTCCCGCGCAGACAGCGGAGACAGACATGGTTACAGCATTGATGCGCCCCAGGCGTTGCTGTTCCTCCACAAGGCGGCGCGAAAGAGTACAGACCTGTTTTCCATGGAGTTCAGTTGCTCCCAGGAGAATCAGCTCTTCCACCCCCTGTAGCCCTTCGGTTACTGCTGTCCTCAATTCTCCTGTCAACCTAACCACAGCGTGTCCCGGCTCCACCGACAAGCGACGACCGAGCAGGGGGAGCGCCAGCCCGGCCATCAGCAGCACGCCACATAACACCAGACTGGAAGGCAAGTTCCAGAAGGCCACAAATGCAACCGCAAGAAGAATCGAGCAACTGCCTACCGCAAGAGGCGCAATAACCCGCAGGTACAGGCTTTCCAAACTATCAACATCACCCCGCAGGCGTCCAACAACATCGCCCCCTGCATACCGCTCCAACCCGGCCGGCGCCAACGGCACCAGTCGTCGAAAAAGCCAGGACCGCAGATCGGCCAAAAAACGGAATGCCCCTTCGTGGGTCACCAACCGCTCACCATAACGGCCGATGGTGCGCACAAGAGCCAGAGCGCGAATAACAGCCGAGGGCACAAAATAATCAAAAGCTCCTCCGTTCAGACCGGAAACGGCCATTGATGCGATGAACCAGCCGGCAAGCGCCATCAACAGGGCGTTTGCCGATATAACAATCATACCAAGGACAATCCCGGCCGCCATCCAGCCCCACTGGCGACGTCCAACCCGAAGAATGGCAGAGACGCCGCTCATGGCATTACCCGAACATCGGCCCAATATTCATCTGCAGTCACAACCCGCTCAAGCCGGCCGGCCGTCATCAGTGCAATGCGTCCGGCACGACGGATGGTTTCTTCCCGATGACTTATCAGAAGTACGGTTCTGTCCCGTGCCATGCGTTCAAGCGCCTCACCTACCAGCCGTTCATTCTCCCGGTCCAACCCGGCGGTCGGCTCATCCAGCACTATCAGCAGAGCATTGCGCAGAAAAGCCCGTGCCAAAGCCAGTCGGCGCAATTCGCCACCGGAAAGCCCAGCCCCCCGGTCTCCCAGCTCGGTGTCGATTCCGGCTGGAAGCTGCGAGGTAAAGGTAGTTGCCGCTGCAGCATCCAGCGCCGTAAGGATATCCTCTTCACTCGCATCCGGACAGCCCAGCACCAGGTTTTCCCTGATGGTTCCCTTGAAAAAAAATGGGCGTTGGGATACCCAAGAGAGACCAGCCCGCCAAGATTCGGGATCAAGCTGTTGCAGATCAATACCATTGACCATAATTCGTCCCGATTCCGGGCGGGTCAAGCCGGCTATCAGTCGCGCCAGCGTTGTCTTGCCCGAACCGCTCTCACCCACCAGCGCAGTCATGCCGGTGGCAGGCAGTTCCAGGTTTATTCCACTCAACCCACCGCGCTCGGTAGTGCATCGTAAGGAGACATTCTCGAAAACAATCAAAGGCACGGTTACTGGAGCGGGAAGATTCCCGGACGGCACAGCATCTTCCGGCGCATGCATAAGCGGCGCTATCCGCTCTGCAGCGGCCACGCCCTGCATGCGGGAATGGTAGGAGAGACCGAGGGTCCGGAGCGGAAGATAGAATTCCGGCGCCAACAACAGCACAAATAAACCGTCAACCAGGGTCAATGACGCATTCAGCAGCCGGAATCCGATGACAACTGCAACCACGGCGGTTCCAACCGTTGCAAAAAACTCCAGTGCAAAGGCAGAGAGAAATGCAACACGCAACACCGCCATAGTGCCCTGACGGTATTGATCTGATATATGCGCCACAACCTCGGCCTCGCGCTTGGCAGCCCCGCAGATTTTCAGATCGGGCAACCCCTGCACCAGGTCCAGCAGGTGTCCTGCCATGCGGGAGAGGCGCTGCCATTGCCGCTGATTGAGCTTTTCCGAGCCACGACCAATCAGGATCATGAAAAGCGGGATAAAGGGGGCCGAAAACAGCAGCACCAGACCGGAATGCCATTCAGCAGGAATGGCAAAAGCCAGAGCAAGCAACGGTAACAGCGCCGCCAGTGCCAGATGGGGCAAATAACGGCTGACATACGGCTCCAGTCCCTCGATGCCCGCTGTGACAGCTTCAACAAGAGCGCCGGTTTCCTCGCCTGCCAGCCCGGCAGGCCGAGACGATAGCAATCGTCGGTAGAGCACACTGCGTACGCGCTGTTTGATCACGGCCGCTGCTGCCACGGCCCGCCGTTCCGAAAGCAGTACCAATCCCCCCCTGACCAGGGCCACCGTTGCAACACCTGCAGCCAGGTGGACTATGGATGAAATACCGGACCGTTCAATGACGATCCGCTGGCATGCCACCGCAAGAAGTCGGGCCTGGAGTACGATCAGCAGACCGGCAGCACCTGCCCAGCCAACTGTGGCCAGGAGTTCACGACGCACCTCCCGCGCCTCTCCCAGAAGCCATGCTTCCGGTTGAGATCTGTCATGTCTCTTGGTGGATGTCATGGAGGCAGCACTACCATTCGCGGCGATATTTGAACAGCAGGTAGAGGCAGCCGATGCCAGCGCAGAGCATCACCAGATCCCGCCACCAGGGGATCGGCATATCCATCATGGAATAGAGCAATGGGTCGAGAATCGCCGTGGTCAAGAGACCGGTTCCACCCCAGGTGAGCAGTTTTTTCATGGTCAGAACCTCCCCCGGATCATGCGGGTCAACAGACTGTCAAGCGAAGAGGCAAAACGCCTCCGGTCGGTGGTGCTGAACGGCCCCGCCCCCCCCTGGATCATTCCGGCTCCGCGTAACTCCTGCATCATGTCGCGAAGGGAGAGCCGTTCCATCACATTTTCTTCGGTGTATCTTTCACCGCGTGGATCGAGGCCCACAGCCCCCTTTTCCACAATGCGAGCCGCCAGGGGTATGTCGGCGGTAATGACCAGATCACAGGGCGCTGCATGCTCGGCAATATAGTCATCGGCCGCGTCAAAACCGTCAGCGACCACCACCGAGGTGATCAGTCGGGAATGATGCTTTGTCATACCACTGTTGGCCACAAGGCAAACCGGCAGTTCCAGACGTTCCGAAGCCCGGAAAACGATCTCCTTGATAATGCGCGGACAGGCGTCGGCGTCAATCCATATCTTCATCTTAATTCCTCGCACGTTGCACTGCCGGCATCTATGTAATTCTGGCGATTGCTGAAACAGCAATAAAACTCCCACCCATATTAAACGACAGAGGGGGCTGATTTTTTGCTTAGTTTCCCAAAAAATCAGCCCCCCGTGTATCAACCACCATATGCCGGCGTTCTCAGGAAAAAGTTACTTTTCACATCTCCCTGTGCTTTCTGTTTGACCGTGAAACCTGGCAGAGCATTGGCTTGGGAGCCCAATGCAAGATGGTCTCCGGTTCAGGGCATCAACAGATTCTGGGGAGCTGTTCTCCAGCCAGCATCTCCACCGCCCTGGTTCCGCCCGCCGCCGTATCCATCGCTACCCGGCCCCTCACATCCTCGGTAACCTCGCCGATGATAGCCGACCCGCGCCCGAACGGATGTGATCGCATCCGCTCGAGAACCGCTTCCGCAGCATGTGGCGCGACCACCACCAGCAATTTTCCTTCGTTGGCCACATAGAGAGGGTCAAGCCCAAGAATGGCGCAGACACCTTTGACAGCACTGCTATAGGGAAGCGCCCGTTCGTTAAGCACAACTCCGACCTGCGACTGCAGAGCGATCTCCTTGAGGGTGGTGGCCACTCCTCCTCGGGTCGGATCACGAAGTACGTGCACGGCCTCACCCTCTTTGAGAATTTCGGCCACAAGACCGTTGAGGGCCGCGCAGTCGCTTTGGATGTCGCTCACCAGATCGAGGCCTTCCCGCGTTGCCAGCACAGCAATGCCGTGGTCTCCAATGGTTCCGTTGATAAGCACCTTGTCGCCTGGTTGGGCACAGTTACCACCTATGACCAGATCATGCTCGATAACGCCGACACCCGAGGTATTTATGAAGATCCGGTCAGCCTTTCCCCGCGGAACCACCTTGGTGTCGCCAGTAACAATGGCAACCCCTGCACCATCAGCAGCCTCACGCATGGAATCAAGGATTTCCTTCAACTCCTTTCTACTGAACCCCTCTTCCATGATCAGTCCAACACTCATATACAGTGGCCGTGCTCCCATCATGGCAAGATCATTGACTGTTCCGTTCACCGCAAGGGAACCGATATTGCCACCCGGGAAAAAAATCGGATCGACCACGTACGAATCGGTGGTAAAAGCGAGCCGCTGTCCATTATGGGTTACGACTGCCGCATCGTTCTGCCCTGCTGCCGGTATACCCGAGAGGGCCGGAATAATGAGGTCGGAAAGGAGCTGGTGGGAAAGCTTTCCGCCGCTACCGTGTCCCAGCAAAATAAGGTCGTTATCCACGTAATACTCCTGAAATATGGTTTCCTTGAAATTGGTTTTGTAACATCTTACCTTCCGTACTTGTGCGCAGCAGCGCAGGTCCCTTCGCTGGACACCATGCAGGCCCCTACGGGTGATTCTGGAGTACAGACGGTTGAAAAGAGCGGACATTCAAACGGAGAGACCTTACCTTTGAGTATCTCGCCGCAGAGGCAGCCAGGATGCTCTTTCGGCTCCTCGACTGAAACCTGCAGCACTTTTTCAGCGTCATAAACGGCATATCTGTCGTTTATCTCAAGACCACTGCCAGGAATGACTCCTATCCCTCGCCACTCCGCATCACAGACGGAAAACACCTCAGCCAGCACTGACTGAGCCTTGCGGTTGCCTTCCCAACTGACAACACGGCGATACTGAATTTCCACCTTGCTGACCCCACCCACAACCTGACGGGCCAACATTTCAACTCCCTGCATGACATCTGCCGGTTCAAAACCGGTCACCACACAGGGTACACCGCGTTTTTCGGCCAGAGTGCGATAGGCATCAGCGCCGATAATGGCACTCACATGGGCGGGACAGATGTAGCCGTCAATCCTGAGCTCCGGATCACTGGAGAGCACTTCCATGGGATAGGGAATGGTCTTGTGGGCTGCCAGTACACAATAGTTGGTGAGCCGGTCAGCATTGGCAACCAGAATACTCCCGGCTATGGCAGGAGCAGTGGTTTCAAAGCCAACTCCCAGGAAGACAACGCTTTTGTTGCAGTTCTTTTTAGCAATGGCAACGGCATCCAGTGGTGAATAAACAATCCGGATATCCGCTCCTTTGGCCCGTTCCTCCATCAGTGACGAGCTGGAACCGGGTACCCGCACCATGTCGCCAAAGGTGGTTATAATAGTATCGGGTAACCGGCTGCAGGCAATTGCCCGGTCGATATACCCATTGGGTGTGACGCAGACCGGACAGCCGGGACCCGAGATAAGCCGCACCTTGTCCGGAAGCAGGCTGCGTATGCCGTACTGGTAGATGGACATGGTGTGGGTTCCGCAAACCTCCATGAACGTCATCGGCTCTGGCCTCTGTTCCGCCAGCTTCCTGATTGCCTCGGCATAACCAAGCACCACGTCCCGGTCACGAAATTCATCCATGTATTTCATAAAACCCTCTTCTCGTCTGACCTACTGTAAAAAACATATTTTCATTTAAACCACTCATAGGGCACGGAATGGATTATGCTTGGACACCGTCCGGCAGCATATCCCTCATCAGCTGCAAGGTTATCTGGGCTTCCTTTTCGTCAAGCTTGGAGATAACAAACCCTGCATGTACAACCACGAAATCACCCAGCTGAATATCTTCGTCAATGATCATCAGGCTTGCTTCACGCTTTACGCCGTCAATCTCCGCAACGATATCATTTCCCTCAATGCTGATTACCCGCATCGGAACTGCCAGACACATAGTTACTCCTTATGTTGCGACATCCGTAATATTAAGAAAATCACTCCACAAAACTCTTTCAACTCAAATACTGCTTCAATGGCAATTTCCGCTTCTAGTGTGCTTCAATCCTGCAATGACCGCCTGTCCCAACGCCAGTCCCCCGTCATTTGGCGGCACCAGCCGATGGGTAAAAACCTGGAAGCCTCTTTCTGTCAACCGGTTAACGGTACCCTCTGCCAAAAGTTTGTTCTGGAACACCCCCCCCGATAAAACCACTCGGTTGAGGCCGTTTGCGGAACGAATCGTTTCGCACATTGCCGCTGTTGCCGCTGCGATGGTGTTATGGAAACAACGAGCAATCACCGGCCGGGACTTGTCATCGTCAAGATCAATCAGCAGTTCACGCAGCCCCGGACGCATATCAAGGATCAGTCCGTCCTCGGATTCCAAAACTGAAAAAGCATACACAGCATCGGTTTTCACCTGCTCAGCCATGGCTTCCAGTTCAATGGCAGCCTGCCCCTCATAGGAAACCCTGCTCCGTATATCCAGCAGAGCGGACACGGCATCAAAGAGACGTCCGCAACTGGAACTGCGAGGAGCGTTAATGCCACGCTCCAGCATCTTGAACAACAGCTCTCTTTCCTGAATAGACAGACCTGTAAGACAGGGGAACTGCAAGCCTGAGAAGTCCTTTTCTCCGAGGTCGTACAGATATGACAGAGCCATGCGAAACGGTTCCCGTATGGCAGCGTCTCCACCAGGCATTGCTACCGTTCGCAGATGGCCAGCTCGACGGAAATTCTGATAATCACCGACCAGAAATTCTCCACCCCACACAGTTCCGTCAAGTCCGTAGCCGGTACCATCAAAGATTACGCCAATGGTCTCCCCATCAAGACCATTTTCCGCCATGCAGGAGGCCATATGAGCGTGATGGTGCTGCAC